>JAZGCP010000042.1:0-3160 GCA_036477035.1 Acidimicrobiia bacterium
GTGACATCGTCGACGAGGTGATCGCCGAGATCTCTCCCCACCTCGAAGGCGGCGACGTGATTGTCGACGGCGGCAACTCCAACTACAAGGACACGGTTCGCCGAGCCGGCGAGCTGGCGCAGGAGGGTGTTCACTTGGTCGATGTCGGCACCAGCGGCGGTGTGTGGGGTCTGGCCGAGGGGTACTCGATGATGGCCGGCGGCAGCGACGAAGCCATCGCGATACTCACTCCTGCGTTGCTGACGTTGGCCCCGGCCGAAGAGCAGGGATGGGGTCACGTGGGGCCGAGCGGGGCAGGGCACTTCGTCAAGATGGTTCACAACGGGATCGAGTACGGCCTCATGGAGGCGTATGCCGAGGGCTTTGCCCTGATGCGTGCCAAGGACGACTTCGACCTCGACTTGGCTCAGATCGCCGAGATTTGGCGATACGGGAGCGTGGTCCGGTCTTGGCTGCTCGACCTGACGGCCGGCGCCCTGGCGGAGAATCCCACGATGGAAGGAATCGCTCCCTACGTGCCTGATTCGGGCGAAGGTCGCTGGACGGTTTTCGAGGCGATCGATCTCAACGTAGAGGTCCCCGTGATCGCGCTGTCATTGATGCGGCGCTTCGATTCCCGCGACGAATACGACTATTCGGATCGTCTGCTGTCGGCGATGCGGCATCAGTTCGGTGGCCACGCCATCAAGAAGGCAGACTGAGTCTCCAGTCTCCAGTCTCCCCTTTGGGTGATGTCTCGCGGTTTGTGCCGACGGTCTGGTGGTTGGATCACTCTCCCCTTTGAGGAGAGTGATCAGAAAAGAGACCCGTCGGCCCTCTCACGCAACCCGACACCCTTCGAGGGAGTCGACCGACGAAGGAGGTCGGAGGGGGGAGGTGGTCAGCAGATGCCAAGTGCCGGTCTCCAGATGCCTGGCCGCCGACTCAGATGGTTTCGGGTAGTGCCAGCAGCATCTCGTACCACTCCACCGCGGTGTCGATGGTGAGATGGTCCTCAGATGCTCCCCGCAGGATTTCGGGGAAGCGATCGAGAGGGGCGGGTTGCTGGTCGGTGCGGATGATTCCGCCTGTGCTGCCGAGGGTTCCGGCGTAGTACCAGGCATATTCGGGTCCGGCGGCGAGCTCGCTCATCACCACCCGCGGTTTTGCCTCAGATAGGTCGTCCCAGGTGGTCATCGCATCGTCGAAGTCGTGGCCCCAGCGTTGGCACATCTCACCGAGGACCCGGTCCGGGTCTTTTCTGAATCGGTCGTTGTCGACGATTACGAACTCGATGTCCTCTTCCCGGCAGCGATTGATCAGGGAGATGAACGAGTACCACCCGTTGTCCGGCTGGGTGACCCTGCTGGTGAGGATGTCGCCGAGGTCACTGAAGTCGTTGCCGTCGAGTGCATCGTGGAACCGGCCGGCGTCCGGGGAGTCCGGATCTTCGGCCAGCCACTCGCGCAGCATGATCCGCCACCGCGATGGCCAGGCAAGTTGTGGGTGTCGCATCACGAATGCGATCGGCTTGCGGGCGCGGTTTAGGAACCAGTGGGCGATCTCCTTGGAGGTGAACTGGTAGGCACTCTCCTGGACGATGTCGCGTTCGGTGAGTCTGCCAGCCGCCACTTCGAGGACACTCTCGATCGGCTTGTTCTCCCAGAAGATTGGAGCCACCGGTTCGTGGATATATCGTTCGAAGACGTGCTTGCCGTCGTGGTCGCGCAGCAGCAGGAAGAGTGTCGCCAGCAGGGTCGAGCCGGTGCGGGGCATGCTGACGATGATCGGTCCACCCCACGAGCCCTGCGGTGTCAGGGTGTCGAGTTCGGCGGGCCCGATTTGGGATTGCCAGGCGAGCAGGTCGTCAACGAGCGGCAGATCCGAATCGGGCATGGAGGGATTCTCGCGCATCGCAGCGTGCTTTCGCAGGCCGCTCGAGTTGGCCGAGACGACGAATGTTGCGATGAGTCGAGATGATGTCGTCGGGGAGCTGATCCCACATGCTCGAACCGAGGGCGGGTTCGATCGCCTCAATCCAGACTCCAGACGCTGAGCTGAGGACTGCTAAAGACTAAGGACCAAGGACCAATGACTCGATATGACGGGGTGTCCACAGAATCCTGTCATACCTCTGCCGTACCTTCTGAGGTGATGAAGGCGTGGAAATGTCCCCACTGTGGTGAGAGGGCCGGGGTGCCGGTCCAATACGGCTTGCCGACGCGGGTCGCGGCCGAGGCCGCAGAGCGCGGCGTGCTCGTATTGGGCGGATGCGTCCTGACCGATGACGATCCACCGCGATGCTGCACCGCCTGTCGGGCGGCCTTGTGGCCCGGAGGTGTGTTTGCGGTTCCGGGTGCCGGGGGCGACCTGCGAATCGTGCTCACCGGGACTCGTAGCGGGCGCCGTCTGGAGGCCTCTGTCTCGGCCGACTGGGCGGTAACCATCGCCTGGCGCGGGGAAGACCCGCGCGAGGCGGCGATGGAGGTCGACCCTGAAGATGCCGACCTCCTCTTGGTACTGCTGGCGGTCGAGGTGTTTGATGACGGGGCTGCGCTGATGCGCTGGATGGGTGACCGTGGGCTTGGATTCGTCGGCAGTCTTGAAGGCCCGGCCGACCGGTGCATCATCTCTCGGGACGGAATGGTCTCATTCGGGAACGCTGATGGCGACCTGCTCGTCCACAGTTCGGTCGAGCGGCTGCTGCTCCATCTGACGAAATCGATGTACCGGCGTCAGGGATATCGCTCTGTAGCCGAACTCCACGGGTGGCTCAGCGGCCTCGGGCTAGATGTAGTGCGCTCGGCCTAGACCCACCGAGGTGTGGGGGGCACCGTCTGTCCGATTCGGAGCGCGACGCCGAGATCTAGTGGGTCGTCACGAGTAGACGGTGATTGTCAACATGTGAATGCCGGTGTCGTCAGACGATCTTGCGATCCGATGCCCAGCGGGCCAGTTCATGGCGGTTGCTCAATTGCAGCTTGCGCAGGACCGCGGTCATGTGGGTCTCCACAGTCTTGACCGAAATGCTCATTCGGGTTGCCACCTGCTTGTAGGCATAGCCGCGGGCGATCAGCCGGAGCACCTCCCGCTCCCGGTCGGTGAGCAGGTCGAGCTCGGGATCTGTGGGAACGCTCACCGAGCCGGCAAACGCGTCTAGTACGAACCCGGCCAGCCGTGG
>JAZGCP010000043.1:0-6391 GCA_036477035.1 Acidimicrobiia bacterium
GTCTAATAATCCGCATGTGGCCGCCGACGTCACGGGCAACTCCCTGGCCGCCGACCCGGCGAGCCTGGCCCGGCTCTTCGGTGGCGGCGATGAGTTGTTGCCGTTGTGGATCGCCGAGCCCTACGTCGATCTCGCTCCGGGGGTCACGGCGGCCCTGGAGGCGAGGGCGGGCAGTGGGTGGTATGGCTACGAGACGCGGCAGCGGAACGTCCTCAATTCGTTCTGGGCTTGGATGGCGGCCCGTCACGGGTGGGACGGATCGGGGTTGAAGACATCGGTGAGCCCGAGCGTGGGGACGTCGATCGGCGTCCTCATCGAACAACTCACAGGACCCGGCGACGGTGTGATCTTGCAGCCTCCGGTGTTCACCGACTTCAAGCCTCTCATCACATCGGCAAACAGAAGCGTAGTTCGTAATCCGCTGGTCCTCACCGGGGGCGGGTACCGCATGGACCTGGACGATCTCGCTACCAAGGTTGCCAACCCGGCGAACCGGATGCTGATCTTGTGCAATCCTCATAACCCGGTCGGTCGCGTGTGGACACCAGACGAACTCGCGGACGTTGCCGCGATCTGCGCCCGAAATGACGTCTTCGTGATCGCCGATGAGATCCACGCCGACCTCGGCCTCCCGCCGTTCACTTTCACGCCGTTCGGCTCATCCCAGAGCGACTCTGGTGTCTCCTGGGCCGCTACGCATGGGCCAATCAAGACCTTCGGAGTTGCCGGTGTGTGTGACACCCTGTTGGTAACCGACGACCGGCACGTCACCGAGCTCTTTCGGTCGAGGAGCTCACAGCTCCACCTCACCCGCAATAACGTCTTCGGACTCGCCGCATTTGAGGCCGCCTATGTCACCGGCGGGCCGTGGCTCGACGACCTGCTCGAACTCATCGCGGCAAACATCGCTCTGCTCCAGGAGGGCCTCCCGGACGGTATCGAGCTGATCGCTCCGGAAGGCACCTACCTCGCCTGGCTCGATTTCCGACGGCTCGACATGGATGTGCCTGAGCTGGCGACGTGGCTGGCTTCGTCCTCGCACCTCGCGTTGAGCCCGGGGCATTGGTTCGGACGTGAGGGTGCAGGCTTTGCCCGCATGACAATCGCCGCGCCCACCGGGCAGATCGAAGACGCGATTGGCCGATTGACCCGCGCCGTCGCCCAGATCGATAGCTAAGGCCCTACCGTGACCGGAGTGTTGTGGGGGTCGGGGGCTACCGTTTCGTGCATGGAGGTTCCGGATCGACACGAGGTGCTGACTGCCGACGGCTCTGCTATTGGCGTGAAGGGTTTGTTCGAGGCGCACGCAGATGGGGTGTACACGCTGGGGTTTCGGATGCTCGGGGGACTATCACGCTGCGGAGGACCTGGTTCAGGAAACGTTTGTGACGGTGTTGCGCCGCTTGGGCACGTTTCGAGGCGAAGGGTCAATGGCAGGCTGGCTGTATCGCATCGCTTACCGGAATGCGATTGCGCTGATCCGGAAGCGTCGTGACTTGCCATCGGATCCTGCTGAGCTTCCCTAGGTGGTGGACGCTGGGGCATCCGTCGAGGACCGTGTCCTTGTCGGGGAGTTGTCGGCGGCGCTTGATCGGGCCGTGGCCCGGCTCGATCCGGATCAGCGGGCAGCGTTTGAGCTGCATTCAGGGCGCCATTCATCTCGACGTCGCCCACCAGGGTTTCGGGGAGCAGGTGGCGAAACTCGACCCATCCCGCGAATACTTCCTCTACTGTCGTACGGGCTCGCGTAGTGCCCGGGCGCTCTGGGTGTTCCGCAGGGCCGGAATCGACAGATCGACACACCTCACCGGTGGAATCCGTTCCTGGACGAAAGCTGGTTTACGGGTCAAGAAGGGAGACAGCGTCACATGAGGACCCGACCGATAATCGCGCTGATGATCGCGATGACCATTGTTGTGAGCGCCTGTGCATCAGACAGTGACGCACAGGTCGACGAAACGATACGGCCGTTCTCGGAGGTACAGGCCGACGAGTTCAGCTTCGAGAATGACTCGACGTTTCCCGGTCGTGGAATCTTCCGGGTAACCACAACCGAACCGATGATCTGCGCCATCGTGTGGGGGGAAACCGAAGCTTTGGGCCGGTTCAACAATTCGCTCGATATGAACGGAACTGGAATCGTCGACCACGACGTGTTCCTACCGGACGCCGAGGCCGGTGCCACCTACTTCTACCGGGTACAGGGCTCCACAGCAGACGGGACCTTGTATCAGAGCGAGATGATGACCTTCACGCTTCCGGCGGCCGGTGACGGAGCCACCGGCGACGCCATGGGACAACATGGGGAGAACCTCGCGCTAGGTGCCTCGGTGGTCGACGTCAGCAGCGAGTTCAGCGCCTCCTGGGCGGCCGGCAACGCGGTCGATGGCGACCTCGCCACCGAGTGGTCGAGCGGGGGCGACGGCGACGAGGCCTTCATCACGATCGATCTCGGCTCGCAACAGGACGTGGTGGGTGTCGAGTTCCTCACGCGGTCAATGGCCAACGGCACCGCCACTGCCAACACGTTCTGGGTGGTAGTCGATGACGGCGACCGGCTCGGACCTTTCCAGGCCGGAAACCCGGCGGACGCCAAGTTCACCCCGATCGAGTTCCGCGGCCAGATCATCCGCTTCGAGATCGACACCTCAACGGGTGGCAACACCGGCGCCATCGAGGTACGCGTGTTCGCACCCGCGGACTCCACCGGCACCGGGATGGGAGGGTAAGCATGACTCCCGGCTTCCTCCCTGCCACGTCGCCTCAGGTCGCCAGGCGCCGGGCCGTCGTGGCCTGGACCTTCGTGGGCGTGCAAGCGCTTCTTCTCGCCGGCATCGTCGTGGCACCCCGCGACGACTCCTGGCAATTGAGCCAATTCGTACGTGCCGGGGGAACCGGCCTGGTGGTCGTCGGAGTCGGTGTCGGTCTCTGGGCGGCGGCGCGCCTGGGACGCGGGCTCACACCTTCACCGCTACCGAATGGTGCGATATCGCTTGTCAGCCGCGGACCATACCGCTTGGTCCGCCATCCCATGTATACGGCCGTGATGCTTCTCGCAGGGGGCGTCGCGACACGCTCTGGTAGTTGGCTCGTGGTGGCACAAACGGTGGCTTTGATTGTCCTATTCAACGTCAAAGCCCGGTGGGAAGAACGCCGGCTCGCCGAGACCTTCTCCGACTACAAGTCCTACCAAGCCACCACCCCTCGATTCCTACCTATGCCTTGAGGGCCTGGCTGCAGTCCCCGGCGACTTTTGACGTCAACACTGCCGTCGATCATCGTGGCGCTGGTTGGTAGTTTCACGCTTCTCCTCCCGAAACGGACTCCGGAGCGTGTGCTCGAGGGACCTGTTCGGTCTACGTGATCGCGAACCAGAGCCAGGCCTCGCTGTCGATATCCACGCAGTCGGGTGTACCGGCGAGATCGGGGTCACCGGCTTCCCGAGGCTTTCCCTCAGTCGCCATGAGGCTAAGCCTTCCGCAGCGCGATCCCCTCTGGTGTGGCATCGGCAATCACCGTGTCGCCTTCCCTGAATTCTCCTTCGAGGATCCCCATCGCCAGCGGGTCGGCGATGGCAGTCTGCAGGAGCCGCTTGAGGGGACGGGCGCCGAAGGTGGGGTCGTAGCCTTCGTCGGCCAGCCATTCGGTGGCGGAAGCGGTGATTTCGAGGGTGATCTTGCGGTCGGCCAGGCGACCGAGCAATAGCGCCGCCTGCATGGTCACGATCTCGGCAAGGTGTTCCCGGCTCAGCCGGTGGAACACGAGGATCTCGTCGACACGGTTGAGAAACTCGGGACGGAAGTGACTGTTGACAATGCTCAGTACGCGGTCGCTGATGACTTCCTCGGGCAGCTCCGGGTCGATGAACTCGGAGCCGAGGTTCGAGGTCATGATCAGCACCGTGTTCGTGAAATCGACGGTACGACCCTGGCCGTCGGTAAGGCGCCCGTCGTCGAGGACCTGCAGCAGCACGTTGAACACATCCGGATGGGCCTTTTCGATCTCGTCGAGCAGCACGACTGCATAGGGACGCCGACGCACGATCTCGGTGAGCTGACCCCCCTCGTCGTACCCCACGTAGCCCGGCGGGGCGCCGATCAGACGGCTCACCGAGTGCTTCTCCATGTACTCGGACATATCGACCCGGACCATCGCCCGTTCGTTGTCGAAGAGAAACTCGGCCAGCGCCCGGGCCAGCTCGGTCTTTCCAACTCCGGTCGGTCCCAGGAAGATAAACGAGCCGATGGGGCGGTTCGGGTCCGACAGGCCTGCCCGGGAACGGCGCACCGCGTTCGAGACAGCAGTGACTGCGTCGTCCTGGCCCACGACCCGGGCCCGCAGGTGCCCTTCGAGGTGGATGAGCTTTTCGATCTCGCCTTCCATGAGCTTGCTCACCGGTATTCCCGTCCAGCGTGCGACAACCTCGGCAATGTCCTCCTCGTCGACCTCTTCTTTGAGCATGGGCGACTCACCCCGAATCTCGTTGAGCTCGGCCTCCTGCTCGGTCAGGGTCGTCTCCAGCCCGGGAAGTGTGCCGTAACGAAGCTCGGCCGCTCGTTCCAGGTCACCTTCGCGTTCTGCGCGCTCGGCGGCAGCCCGGGACTCTTCGATCGACTGCTTCGTCCGGCGAAGCCGATCGATGGCTTGCTTCTCCAGGTCCCATTGAGCGGTGAGCCCATCGGCCTCTTCACGGAGATCGGAGAACTCGCGGTCAAGACCGGCGAGCCGTTCCATGGAAGCGTCGTCGCTCTCCTTGCGGAGGGCTGTCCGCTCGATCTCGAGTTGCTTCAGGCGTCGGGAGACGTCGTCAATCTCTTCGGGCATTGAGTCGATCTCGATACGGAGCCGACTCCCGGCCTCGTCGACGAGGTCGATGGCCTTGTCGGGAAGCTCGCGGGCAGTGATATAACGGTCGGACAGGACGGCAGCGGCGATGAGCGCTGAGTCCATTATCCGGACACCGTGGTGGACCTCGTAGCGCTCGGTAAGGCCCCGCAGGATGGCGATGGTGTCCTCCACGGAGGGCGCGGCGACCAGCACCGGCTGAAAGCGACGCTCGAGGGCGGCATCCTTTTCGATGTGCTTGCGGTACTCGTCGAGGGTGGTAGCACCGACCATTCGCAGCTCACCCCGGGCCAGCATCGGCTTGAGCATGTTGGAGGCATCCATGGCTCCTTCTGCCGCTCCCGCTCCCACTACGGTGTGGAGCTCGTCGATGAAAGTGATGACCTTTCCCTCAGCCTCCTTGATCTCGGTGAGGACGGCCTTGAGCCTCTCCTCGAACTCACCCCGGAACTTGGCGCCGGCGAGTAGGGCGCCGAGGTCAAGGGCGATGATCCGCTTGTCTTTCAAGCCTTCCGGGACATCGCCCTCAACGATACGCTGAGCCAGTCCCTCGACAATGGCCGTCTTGCCGACACCCGGCTCGCCGATCAGGACAGGGTTGTTTTTGCGGCGGCGAGACAGCACCTGGATCACCCGACGAATCTCATCGTCCCGTCCGATCACCGGATCGAGCTGTCCGGCGCTGGCCAGCTCGACGAGGTCCCGTCCATATTGGCTGAGAGCGTCGAACGTCGACTCGGGGTCCTGGGTGGTCACCTGCCGGTTGCCACGCAGTTCGTTGAGCGCGGTCGTGAGCGAGGCCCGGGTAACGTCGCCTTCGGCCAGGAGCCGCCCGGCGTCACCACGATCCTCGAGCAGGCCGAGGATCAAGTGCTCGGTCGAGACGTAGTCGTCGCCGAAATTCTGACGCTCTTTGTCGGCTGCCTCCAGTAACGAGATGAGCTCCGGGGAAAATGCCACCTCCGCCCCACCGGAAACATGGGGAAGGGCGCCGAGGGCCTCGTCAGCAGCTTCGCGAAGCTGGGCCGGGTTTGCTCCCGCCCGCGATAGCAGCGGCAGCACCAATCCGTCTGCCTGACCGAGCAAGGCGGTGAGGAGGTGAAGCGGCTCGGCATACTGGTGATTGGAGGCTTCGGCGCTTGTCCGGGATACCAGGATGGCCTCCTGGGACTTATGTGTGAACCGGTTGATGTCCATAGTCATTTCAACCTAAATCGTAGCATGTTTATGCTAGAGAATCTGAGTCCTAGGCACTCAAGTTCGACAATTAAGTGCCGGAAGAACCAACCATGCAGCCGGGTTCCATTGACACTGTCGAGCCACACCTGCTCCTCAGGCAACCCGAGATCACCCGGAGTGCGTGTGGCGTCGGGCTGGGGAGGCGCAAAGGTGCGCTTCATGACCCTGGGAACCGCGTAGAAGGCGGCCGCCGCCAATGCGATCGGTAGCCGGATCCACCGGCCCACGGTGCGGATCGTCGACCCAATGGTGGCCCGCATTGTTGTCATGTGGCTCTCTTGATTGTTCGCAACCCCGCCTCCATCAG
>JAZGCP010000044.1:0-2630 GCA_036477035.1 Acidimicrobiia bacterium
CCCATTGAGGCTCGCCCAACGCCCATAATCCACGTTATGTCAAGTTGACCTGGATTAGTAATGAGACCGCACAATCGGTTCGATCTTCCTGATTATGTCAAGTTAACCTGGATTGGTAATGGGACCGCAAATCGGTTCATTTTTCCTGGTTGTGTCCCGTCCTGCTGACGGTCCCCGATCGTGCTTCTACCGGTCCAGGAGCGATGTGGCGGCACAGTCCGACAATCTCCGTCCCAAGAGTGACCGCTGCTGACCCAGACGCTGTATTGCACCAGGCGACGCTACCGGCTCTCGTCCTCGAGTTCATCCGTCGGTGACCTGATTTCTGGCTCTGATCCGAGGATTGCGGCTCGGCGGACTGCATCGCGGCCGAACCGGTCGCGGGCCTCATCGACGGCGGCATCCAGATCGTGGTGCCGAAGATTGTCGATCGAACCGGCGCGAGTGACAGCCTCTTCTCCGAGGTGGTCCAGAGCGAGCTCCATTTGGATGTGGGGCGCCTTGTGGAGCATCGAGACCGAGATTCCCACCAGAGTTACCTCTCTGCCGTCGCCACGCTCGGCCACCAGGGCATCGGCGAGCGCCGTCGCCTGGTGGTGGATCGCGGTGGTTTCGGCGATGGGGCCAGGGAGGGTTACTGCCCTGGTGACGGCCGACATGTCGTCGAATCTGACCCGCACCGTGATGCGACGGCCGGCACGTTCCTTTCGTCGCAGCCTGGTCCCGATACGCTCGGCCAGCGAGAGCAAACGTTGATGGCGTACCTCGAGGTCGGTGGCGCGGCCGGCGCTCTGCGCCCCGACGGAGCCGGTCCCTTTGCCCCTTTCGACCGGTCGTGCATCGATGTTGTTGGCTAGGCGCCACAGATGGGGACCCCAATGGTGTCCGAGCCAAGACTCGAGGGTCTCGGGCCGAAGCTGCGCCAGTTGGCCGATCGTTGTGATCCCGTATTGAGCGAGTCGGCCCTCCCCCACCGGCCCCACGCCCCAGAGATAGGTGACCGGCAACGGATGGAGGAACTCGGTTTCTCGTCCGGGAGGGACCACGATCAGTCCGTCTGGCTTGGCGACCCGGCTGGCGATCTTTGCCAGATGCTTGGTGGACGCCACTCCGACCGAAATCGGAAGTCCGACCTCGTCGCGTACCCTCTGGCGTAGCGACCGCGCCATGTCGGCCGGCGATCCGAACAGGGCGACAGAGCCGGCTACGTCGAGGAATGCCTCATCGATGGAGATTGCCTCCACCAGGGGCGTGTATCGCTCGAAGATCTCCATGACTTGCTTGCTGCTGGCCACGTACTCCTCGAAGCGTGCCGGGACGATCCGCAGATCGGGGCAACGTCGACGCGCCTCGGCGCCGTTCATTGCCGACCGGACTCCGAAGCGCCGCGCCTCGTATGTTGCCGCCAGGATCACTCCCCCGCCGACAGCTACCGGGAGTCCCTGGAGTGACGGATCATCTCGAACGGCGACCGCCGCGTAGAAGGCATCGAGATCGGCATGCAAGATTGTCGCCGCGCTGCGCATCGGCCAAGTATGGCGACGAGGTACGACGCGGGCCGATTATCTCGCTCACCAGATGCGCCATCGCGCCCTCCGGATCGTCGAGCGGGCTACCGCCCAATCGGCCGGTCGGACCGATCTCGGTCAGGCTGTGAGCGTGGGGCTTGCGACCTCGAACACGGCGGCGGCGTACTCGCGTAGTTTCGTCGCTGCGTCCGGGTCTCCGGCGAGACCGGCATAGTCGAGCTTGCTTCCCTGCCAACCCTCGACGTTCCACACGGCCCCATGTGGAAGATCGTTGGTGGGGAGGCCCTCGTCGAATGGCCACGGATTCGAATAGAAGTAGGCGTCGCCCGTTGGGTAGAAGCCCAGATTGAGCTGCGAGGGGTATTCCTGAATCTCGCCGTCCTCCTCGTGGGTCTCCACCCTGGTCCCGAACCATTCGAAGGAGAGGTCGAACCCGTGGGGCCAGAGCTGGAGCGGACTCACCGAGCCATCGAGCGACGATCGATGCTGCTCGAACACCGAAGCTACGTTGGTCAGAGCCCGCCAGAAAGTAGATGCGTGAGCCTGGTCGTAAGTGCGCGGTTCATCGTTTTCGAACTTCTCCCGGTTGTACTCGCCGGTTAGGCCGAGGCTCGCAGCTGCTTCGATGAGACGATCGGCGAATTCGGTCCCGGTATCCCCCACCGTCATGTCGAACTCGATCGCAGCACCATCTGGCGGCTCGATCACCACGACATGACGATCGAAATCCATCCGCACCCGCATCTCGCCGCCGTCGGGAAGCGGCATGGGCTCGGTGGCCAGACCGGTGGATGTCACCTTGAGGCTGGCATGCCACCACTTGGGGTGGGCCGGGGCGTGGGTCCGCGCCAGTGCACTGACACCGTGCGAATACGCGTGGAGCGTGGCCCGGGTCGGTTCCCAATCTGATGGGAATTCGGGGAGAAAGTCTCCGGCGGTGGCCATGTTCAATCCTCTCGATGGTTGGCACCCTCAACAGCGCCGTTCCCGACCTTCTTCCCGGCGCTCTTCGTCATATGGCTCCATGTCTAGCTACGTATTGGGCTCCATATCTAGCTACGTACTTGGCTCCAGCGTTCGAGTCCTACTCGGCCTCGAAGC
>JAZGCP010000045.1:0-2349 GCA_036477035.1 Acidimicrobiia bacterium
TCGGCGGTGAGTTCGGGATCTGCAATGCGCTCGGCGGCGCGCTCGGTGTTTACGAGTACTTCGACGGCGGGGACCCGGCCCGATCCATCGGCTCGCGGCAACAGGCGCTGACTGACGATTCCCTGCAAGACCCCGGCGAGCATGCGGCGCACCTGGGCCTGTCGTGAGCCGGAGAAAAACTCCAAGATACGATTGATGGTCTCGGCGGCGTCGAGTGTGTGAAGTGTCGACAGCACTAAGTGGCCGGTTTCCGCCGCTTTGAGCGCAGCGTCGATCGTCTCGGCATCTCTCATCTCGCCGACCAGGATCACGTCGGGATCCTGGCGCAACACTCTGCGCATCGCCTCACCGAAACCGGCGGTGTCGAGCCCAACCTCGCGCTGACTCACCAATGACATCTTGTCCTCGTGTACGACCTCCACCGGATCCTCGATCGTGATGATGTTCACCCGACGGGTTTGATTGATCATGTTGATCAACGCCGCGAGTGTCGTCGACTTGCCAGAGCCGGTGGGACCAGTCACGAGTAGCAGCCCCCGCAGCTCGCCAGCGAGCCGACCCACCACCGGTGGCAAGCCGAGCGCCTCAATATCAGCGTCCGGCTGGCCAAGGGCCCTGATGGCAATCGTGACTCGACCCCGCTGCTGGAAGGCATTGACCCGGAAACGCTCACCCGATTCGAGTCCGTAGGCGAAGTCTGCCTCGTGATGCTCCTTGAAATCCACTCTGAGCCGGTCCGGGATGATCTCCTCCAGATATTGCTCGACCGAGGCGTCATCCAGCGACGATCCTGGCAGCGGCTCGAGGATGCCGTCGACGCGCACCGTCGGAGGAACACCCGGCTTTAGATGAAGATCTGATGCGTTCTTGGCAACGGCCTCGGCGAGGAGTTCGTCGATTGTTGGGGGATTCGAAGTCACGGGGTCCCTTGTCGATTCCTCGACCTATCGGCAGAGATGTCAGCCTGCTTGAACCCCGGTCCAATGCATTGACGCGTGTTCGGCCGCCATTTCAATCATTCTGACCGATCCGGATGGCGAAAGGTGATCCGAAGGAATGAACTCTTCTCCGGCACAGCCCCGCAAGGTGGCCGTCACCGAAGACGTGATCGCCGCGGTGTCATACCCGCCTTCGAGGAACAGGATCGACCGACCCCGATGGTTGGAGACGAGTCGTTCAGCCATCCAGCCGTAGTCATCGGCTTCGTACCCCAATTCGGCGAGAGGGTCTGCCGAGTGGCCGTCGTAACCGGCACTCACCAGGAGCCAATCGGGAGCAAATTCGGTGAGCACGGGTGCGACAACAGAATCCACGGCAAGGCGGACGGCGTCACCACCGCTGCCCGCCGGTAGAGGGACATTCACGGTGTAGCCCATGCCGGCTCCCGCACCCGACTCTTCGAGCCAGCCACTCCCGGGATAGAAAGGGAACTGGTGCAGTGAGATGTAGAGCACATCGGTGGAGTAGAAGGTGTCCTGCGTCCCGTTGCCGTGGTGGACATCCCAGTCGACTATGGCAACCGAATCACCGCTCGCGGTCAAGGCGGCGGCGGCAATGGCGATGTTGTTGAAAAGGCAGAAGCCCATGGCGCGTGAATGGAGGGCATGGTGCCCGGGAGGTCGGACGGCCAGAAAAGCGATGTCGGCTTCGCCGGAACGCAGGGCGTCGATCGCAGCCAACCCGGCGCCGGCGGCGCGCAGGGCAGCCTCCCACGAGCCGGTCACCACCGCCGTGTCTGGATCGAGCGAGCGGCCTCCCGATGCACAGGCCTGCTCGATCGAATTGATATAGACCGGGTCGTGAACCGGGTAGATCTCCTCGACATCGATGATCGGGGCGTCTCGTTCCTCTACTTCGAGACCCGAACCCCGAACCCCGACCATCGCGGCCGAAATTCGCTCGGCTCGCTCCGGGTGGCCGGGCCCGTTGGAGTGGAGCAGGCACGACTCGTGTGAGTAGAGGAGTACGCGCATTGGCATCTAGTCGTTAGTCATTAGTCGTTAGTCCTTAGAAAGGCTCAGGTCTCATTGTGGTCGAAGGGGAAAACCGTTGTCCGAGTCCGTAATCCGTATTCGGTACGACGCGGGTCAGCACAACTCACGCTTCGAGTGTCGTCAGTTGAACGGACTACGGATCACGGAACACCTCTTCTTCTGGCTGGTGACTGGGGACTGGGGACTCAGAACTTCCTCGGCGATTTCGACGTCTCACCACACCTATAGCATCGTCGGCCATGACCAAGGTGCGCATGGAAGGATCGTGGCCCGGACGGGTCGTGCTGCGCCGCGGCTGGGCGCGTGCCGAATCGCGTCCCTGGAACGATGCGGTTCCCATGGCCCATCTTCGTTT
>JAZGCP010000046.1:0-5421 GCA_036477035.1 Acidimicrobiia bacterium
AGTGCCAAGATGACGGCCCGTAGCTCCTGGGCGTACGCTCGCGCCTCTTCAGGTGTGCGAATGTCCGGCTCGGAGACCGCCTCCATGAGCGGGATTCCGGCCCGATTGAAATCGACCAAAGCGCCCCCCGACGATCCGATACGCCCTCCCTCGCCGAGATGGGTGCTCTTGCCCGTGTCCTCCTCCAAATGCACCCGCGTGATGCCGATCCGACGATGCCCGGTGCTGGTGGTCACATCGAGGTGACCTCCCACGCACAGCGGCAGATCGAACTGCGAGATCTGGTAATTCTTCGGCATGTCCGCATAGAAGTAATTCTTGCGATGGAACAGCGAGTGCTCCGTGATGTCGCAATCCAGCGCCAGCCCGAGGCGCATCGTCCACTCGATCGCCTTTTCGTTGGGGACCGGGAGGGCTCCCGGAAGGCCCAGACACACCGGGCATATGGCGGTGTTCGGATCGGCGCCGAAGCCGACCGGGCACCCGCAGAACATCTTCGAATCAGTTCGCAGCTCGACATGAGTCTCGATCCCGATCACGACTTCCCAAGTCATGTCGCCGCTCCCTCCGAGCTGGCCAGAGCCGGCCTGGCGTCGAAGCCGGCAAGGTCCTCGACGGCCTGGGCAACCCGGAATAAGAGTGGCTCCGCCAGGGCGGGCGCCAGCACCTGGAAACCAATTGGCAATCCGGCGTCGTCGACGCCGGTGGGCACCGAGATTCCCGGATCGCCGGAGAGGTTGCTGGGAATCGTGCATAGATCGCTCAGGTACATGGCCAGCGGATCGTCGGTACGCTCTCCGACCTTGAAGGCGGTGGATGGGCTGGTCGGGGTCACCAGCACGTCGGCTTGCTCGTAGGCCTGTTTGAAGTCGTCGATGACGAGCGTCCGCACTTTCTGAGCCTGCCCGTAGAAAGCGTCGTAATACCCGGCCGACAAGGCATAGGTGCCGAGCAGGATGCGGCGGATGACTTCAGGCCCAAATCCTGCTGCCCGGGTGGCACCCATCATCTCCTCGACCGTTTCACCGTCGAGGCGCAGCCCGAACCGCACACCGTCAAAGCGGGCCAAGTTGGCCGAACACTCGGCGGGAGCAATCAGGTAATAGGCGCTCAGGGCATAGGCGGTACTGGGGAGCGACAGCTCCTTGATCTCGGCACCCGCACCTTCGAGTCGTTGGAGCATCGTGCGAAACTCTCCCGCCACGGCCGGTTCGGTGCCCTCGCCGGAAAGCTCGGACACCACTCCGATCTTCAATCCTTCGACGCCTCGATCGATCTGCGACCCGAAGTCGGGAAGCTCGCCGCGGAAGGAAGTGGCGTCCTCCGGATCGTGTCCTGATATTCCTTGCAGGACCGCCAACGCATCCGCGACGGTGCGAGTGATCGGACCGATCTGATCGAGCGAGGAGGCAAAGGCAATCAGCCCGTACCGGCTGACCAGCCCGTAGGTCGGCTTCATCCCGACGACCCCGCACAATGAGGCCGGCTGGCGGACCGACCCCCCGGTGTCCGATCCCAGCGCGGCCAAGGCCGACCCCACTGCGACTGCCGCCGCCGATCCTCCGCTCGAGCCTCCCGGAACTCGCGTCGGATCCCACGGGTTGCGCGACGTCCCGTATGCGGAGTTCTCGGTCGAAGATCCCATGGCGAACTCATCGAGATTCGTCTTGCCCACGATCACCGCGCCGGCGTCACGCAACCTGGTGACCACCGTGGCGTCGTAGGGCGGATGCCAACCGGCCAGGATCTGAGACGAGGCAGTGGTTTCCAAGCCGCGCGTCACCATGTTGTCCTTGAGCGCGATCGGAATCCCCTGGAGCGGCCCCCGATCTTCGCCGCTCACAAAGGCATCGTCGGCCGCCCGTGCCGACGCCTCGGCGCCATCGACGTCAATCGTCAGATAAGCATGGATGTTGGCCTCGGTCATGGCGGCGCGGCGACGGACCGCAGCCAAAAGCTCCACCGCAGTCAGATCTTCGGAGCGAAGAGCAGTGGCCGCCTCGGCAATCGTAAAGTCCGCCGGGTCGCTCATTCGTCCTCCAGGAAGGCGGGAACTCGGAAGAAGCCGTCGACGTGATCGGGCGCCTGGGCCAGTACCTCCTCACGATCGAGCGTCGGCTCGATCGTGTCGGACCGATGAGCGTTGACCATCGGCAGTGGGTGAGCGGTGGGCTCAACACCCTCAGTCGGGAGCGCCTGAACCCGCGCCGCGTGTTCGAGGATGCCCTCGAGTTGCGACCCGTAGGCAGCCAGCTCCTGCTCGGACAATCCGAGACGAGCGAGACGAGCAACCTTGGCGATATCGATGTCGACCGGCACGAGCCGGGATGGTACTCCCACCGCGATTTCGCCCAAGAAGACGGCGGGAGGGCGGAGGATCGCTACTGCGCCGTCAGGAACCGCTCCAGAATCGCCCAACCCGCTTGCAACGCCTCGATCGACACCGACTCGTCGGCCCGGTGGGCCAAGGCCACCTCCCCGGGACCGAAGTTGACCGCCGGAATGCCGCGCTGGGTGAGCCGCGCCACGTCGGTCCAGGCTGTCTTGGCGGTGACCGCGGCAACACCCGATGCTCGAAGTCGGTCGACGTGTCGATTGTCGCTCGGTATGGGGCCGGCCGGCGCACCGTCCACCACCTCGAAGCGATCGGCGGCAGCGCAAACCTCGGCCAGGATCTGCTCGGCCTCCTCCGGCGAACGGTCCGGCGGGTACCGATGATTCACATTGAGCGTGAACAAAGCAGGGATCACATTTCGGGCTATACCCCCTGAGGCCGTTGTAACTACGAACGTCTCCCGGAACGTGAGGTCCTCGACGATGACGTCACGCGCTTCACGCAGATGCATCCCAGCCAGCCACTCACCCGCCTTGGTGACTGCGTTCTCACCGAGCCAGGGCCGAGCGCTGTGGGCTGCTTCACCCTCGAATGTGACCCGGGCGTTGATCGTGCCCTGGCAACCGAGTTGGAGTTCGTTGTCGGTCGGCTCCATCACCAGCGCCAACTCGGCGTCACCGAGATGGGAAACCGCGTCGAGAACGCCTTCGAGTCCGTTCTCGTCGGCCGGACCCTCCTCGCGGTCGTAGAAGATCCCGAACACGTCGTACGGGCCATCTGCGAGGGCTTCGCTCTCCAGAGCAGCCAGCATCAACCCCAGGCCCGACTTCATGTCGCTGGTGCCCAAACCCTTGACCCGCCCATCCTCGACCTTGGAGGGGAGGTTGCCGTTTTCGGGAACGGTGTCGAGATGGCCGTACAGATCGATCCTCGGCCTTCCGGTGCGCCGACCGGCCACCAGCGACTCTCCGACGATGTCGACCTCGACGGTGGCGGAAAGACGCTCGGCGATGGCATCTCGCAATGCTCGCTCGTCGCCGGTAACCGATGGGATGTCGACCAACCAGCAGAGATCGTCGACTAGGCGGCTTGGACCGGACCCCGAACTATTTCCCGATGAGCCGAGCTGAGAAGAGTCATCGGCGCTGCTCACAACGGGACCTCGAACACCCGCAGCGCATCGTTGAGCGAGGTCTTCTCATCTGTCGACTCTTTGCGCCGCCCGACGATGAGAGCACACGACAGTTCGTATGTACCCGCCGGGAACTCCTTGGGTCGCGACCCGTGTAATACGACCGAGTTGGCCGGGACACGGCCCCGATACTCGACCGGCTCCGAACCGGTCACATCGATGATTGGGGTCGACGCCGTGATCGAAACGTTGGCTCCGAGCACGGCTCCATGTTCGATCACAACACCTTCGACCAGGATGCAACGGCTCCCGATGAACGCACCGTCCTCGATGATCACCGGACGGGCCGAAGGTGGCTCCAGCACGCCGCCGATGCCGACTCCACCGCTCAGGTGAACGTTCTGGCCGATCTGAGCGCAGGACCCGACGGTTGCCCACGTATCCACCATCGTGCCCGAACCGACATATGCACCGATGTTGACGTAGCCGGGCATGACGACGACACCCGGTTCACAGAAGGCGCCGTATCTGACCGTGCCGGGAGGAACCACCCGAATGCCCTGTTCGGCGAGACCGGTCTTGGGGGGAATCTTGTCGTAGAACTCCAGGGGACCGGCGCGCCAGGTCTCGAGTCCGGCCAGCCGGAAATAGAGCATGATCGCTCGCTTGATCCACTCGTTCACCACCCACTCCCCATCCACCTTCTCGGCGACCCGGATCTCCCCGGCATCGAGCCGAGCGATCGTTGCATGGACGGCATCGGATGCCTCTGGCAACAGATCGAGTTCGGCGAATGCGGCGTCTATCAGCTCTCTTGGCTCAGGCACGCCACCACCACCTCCACTGCCTCGGCACACTCCTCGACCGTCGGCACTAGTGCCATACGCAAGTGTCCCTCGCCGCCGGGTCCAAAGGCCCTTCCCGGCGACACCACCACTCCTTCGGCCAACAACCGTTTGGTAGAGGCGATGTCGTCATCCACCTTCATCCACAGATAGAGCCCGGCTGTGGAGGCCAGGATCTCTATCCCTGCCGCCTCCAAGCCATCGCGCAGCACCTTTCTCTTCGCCGAGAACACCCTGCGTCGTTCGGCGGCATGAGCGTCATCGGCCCAGGCGGCGGCAGCAGCCTCCTGGACGAACTCCGGTGACGCCACCCCTGCTGAGGAGCGCAACCTACGGAGCGCCTCGATTGCGTCGGGGTCGCCGACCATGGCCCCGCTGCGGTAGCCGGTCATGCCCGATCGCTTCGAACACGAAAAGAAGGCCAACGCCCCGGGCATACCCGGCCCGGTGACGTCGAGAATCGATGCCGGGGGGTCATCGGCGTAGATGTCGCCATACGCTTCATCCGAGAGGAGCAGCGTGTCGGTCTCACGGCACCTTTCATACAGTGCGGCCAGTTCGTCGCCGGAAGTGACCGCACCTGTGGGGTTGTGTGGTGTGCAGACCCACAGCAGCCGCAGCCGGTCCCACGCATCTTGCGGGATGTCATCGACTCTCAGCACAAAGTCACCTTCGAGCACGATCGGAAGAACCTCGGCACCCGCAAAACGGGCGCCTCGCTCGTATACCGGGTAAGTGGGAGTCCCCCAGGCGATGAGGTCGTCGCCGTAGGCGTCGATGAAAGCAAACGGAGTCGAAAAGATCGCTTCTTTGGCCCCACTGACCGGCATCACTTGAGTCGCCGGATCGATCTCGGCACCAAACCGCCGACCGGCATATGCGGCGATCGCCTCCCGCAGCACCGCCAAGCCCGACGTCTGCGGATACTGCGTCACCTCGGGGACCGCAGCCCGAACCGCATCACGAATGAACGACGGTGTCGGCTCGCGCGGATCCCCGATAGAGAAGTCGATAAGCCGCTCGCCTGCGTCGCGCATGCGGCGCGCCGTGTCCTGGATCTCGGTAATCGGATAGGCCCCGAGCTGGTCGAGCACCGGGTTGGTACGCAT
>JAZGCP010000047.1:0-2042 GCA_036477035.1 Acidimicrobiia bacterium
ACCTGCTCTCCTATGAGGTCGTACAGGTCGCGCGCCACCTGTGATGGCGAGTCTGCCACCGACTCCGATGTGCAGATCGGACACTTGAGACGTTCGGCCAGCGAGTGGACTCGGTCGCCGGTACCGATCGAAGCGGTGGCCAGCACCACCACGCTGATCAGCAGTGAGGCTCCGATCACGACCAGGGCGGTAAGGGTGCGCAGACGCTCAGGCAACGGTTACCGCCTCGGCCGCCGACAGTTGGCGTCGACGCTTACGGCCGATGAAAGACCATCCACCGCCGGTGACTATCAGCAGCGCACCACTCCACAGCAGCCACATCAAAGGGAAGCGAAAGGCGTCGATCGTGACTCGGTCGGGGTCGATGCGAACCAGGCTCAGGTAGACGTCTTCGCGTAGGCCGGTCCTCACGGATGGGGTCGGGATCGCCTGCACCTGATTGGGGTATTGATTGAGGCGAGGCTCCAGAGTGCCCAGGACGGTGTCACCGCGCGAGAGGGTGAATAACGCCCCGATAACCCTTCTATTGGGTTCGTCGCGCTGCGTCGGTCCCTCGTAGGTCAAGGTGTACCCGTCAAACGGGGCCGATTCGCCGGGCACGAACTCGATTGTTTGGCGGGCTACAAAGGAGCCGGAAAAGGCGATTCCGACGGCGAGGAGGGCGACTCCGACGTGAGACACCATGCCACCCCAGAAGCCGGGATCGGTTCGGAACAATGAGCCCAGCGCCCTGGCGTAACCAGCATTCGCCGCCCGCGCTCTCTGGTGGGCAAGTCCTGCAATACCCGAGACGATGAATGCCGCCAGCCAGATGGTGGCGACGACCGTGATGGGACGGACCCCGGCCAGCACGGTGGCGGCTGCGAGAATCGACGCAGCCTGGAGCGGCCCCCTGATCCGGCGCCACATGAGGTCGGGAGCCGCAAACCGATAGGGAGTGAGCGGTCCGAGTCCCATGGCCAACAGCAGCACCAGCGATAGAGGAATGGCGGCGCGGTCGAACCATGGAGCGCCGACCGACACTCGGTCACCGGAGAACGCCTCGAGAATCAGCGGATAGATCGTTCCGATGAGCACCACGAATGCGAAGACCGCCAGCAGCAGATTGTTGAGCAGGAAGACGCCTTCCCGGCTTGCCAGCGAGTCGAGTCGGGGTGGCGACGCCACCAGGTGGGCTCGGAGGGCAAAGAGGCCAAACGATCCGACGAGGATCACCAGCAGAAAGACCAGTAGGGCCGGACCGACGGCCGACTGGGTAAATGAGTGGACGGAAGCGACTACGCCGGACCGAGTGAGGAATGTACCCAGGATCGTGAGTGCGAACGTCGATATGACGAGAGCGATGTTCCAAGCCTGCAGCATTCCCCGTCGACGTTGGACGACCGACGAATGAACGAAGGCGGTGGCGGTGAGCCAGGGGAGCAGAGATGCGTTTTCGACGGGGTCCCACGCCCAGTAGCCACCCCACCCCAGGACTTCGTACGACCACCAGGCACCCAGGACGACTCCGAGGGTGAGAAAGGTCCACGCAATCAATGTCCAGCGACGGGTCCGTTGCAGCCACGACGTCGACCCGTCTCCGGCCACCAGTGCCGAGATGGCAAAGGCGAAGGGAACGGTGAGCCCGATGTAGCCGAGGTACAACATCGGCGGGTGGATCGCCATCAGGATGTGGTTCTGCAGCAGTGGATTTGCTCCGGACCCGTCGAGCGGGACGATGTCAAGCGTTGTGAACGGATTGGCCGCGGTCGCCATCAAGCCGAAGAAAAACAGGGCGACGATGCCTATCACGGCCAGTGCTCCGGATCCGCTGCGATCATCCGCCTCCAGGCTGCGCAGGACGGCGATCACGAACCCGGAGAGAACCAGACCCCACAGCACGATCGATCCCTCCAGGGACGCCCAGGCCGAAGCGATCGTAAAGATGAGCGGAGTGTCACGACTGTGATTGCGAGCCACATACTCGATCGAGAAGTCGTCGGTCAGCAGGGCTAGTTCCAACGCCCCCATGGCGACGATCGCTCCGACGGCGATTCCCCAGG
>JAZGCP010000048.1:0-4323 GCA_036477035.1 Acidimicrobiia bacterium
TTGAACTCGCCCTCGGATAGACGCTGGACATCCTGCAGCGACAGCCCTCTTTGCTTGCGGATCGACCGCAAACGAGACCCGACCATTTCGTTGTAGCTCGTCACCCGGCGCTACCCCGTTTTCACTCCGAACACTCCGTTGCGTAGTCGAACAGACAACGCTGAGCATCAGCATAGCGACCGGGATCGGCCCCAGTCCACCGCGGAGCATCGGGCCCCCACTTGCAGGGGCCACCTCAGTGTTTGCGACGGCCCCGCTTCGGCTTTACAGGAGACTCGCCCGCGGCCTCTCCGTAGGCTCGAAGGGCTTCTTCGGCGGCTGCGTCGAGGCTCCTGGGCACGGCCACAACCACCTCCACCAGGAGATCGCCTCGACCGCGGCGCTGCAGCCGCGGCATCCCCTGCCGGGACAATTTGAACACCGTCCCCGGCTGGGTACCGGCTGGGATGTCGATCGGAGTGTCGTCGCCACCGACGATCGGTACGGCAACCTCGGTACCCAGGGTCACCTCCGACAGCCCCAGGATCACCCGATGGACCAAGTCGGCCCCATGGCGAACAAATCGATCGTCGGCCTGCACACCGATCTGAACATACAGATCCCCCGATCTCCCCCCCGGCTCTCCTGCCTGGCCGCGGCCTGCCAGCCGCATCCTCGCTCCGTCTTCAACGCCCGGCGGAATCGACACCGACACCGACACCTCATCCGCGATCGTGCCGCCGCCTCGACACTCGGGGCACGGCTCGACGATGATCTTGCCGCGTCCGGCACACTGGTCACAAGGAGCGATAGCCATCGTCGTCCCCAGCAACGTCTGGCGTGTCACCCGAAGCGACCCTTGGCCGCCGCATCGCTCACACCTCACCAGATCGACCCCGATAGCCGACCCGCTCCCGCCGCAAGTGGAGCACTGGACCTGTGCCCGGTACGTGAATTCGCGGTCGATGCCGGATGCTGCCTCCTCGAGAGTGATCGTGGTGGACACGCCGATGTCATCGCCCTGAGCAGGACCTTGTTGAGTCCCTCCGAAGGCAAACCCGCCAAAGAACCGCGACAACACCTCATCGATCCCGCCAAAGGACGAGAAGAGGTCGCTCGGATCGAAAGCACCACCGCGGTCGTACGACGCACGGCGAGTCGGGTCGCTGAGAACTTCGTACGCCTCGGCCACCTCACGGAAACGATGTTCTGCTTCGACACTGCCGGGGTTGTTGTCCGGGTGGGTTTCCCTGGCGAGCTTGCGGAAGGCCCGCTTTATCTCATCCTGGTTCGCATCCCGCGCAACACCGAGGATCTTGTAATAGTCGGGCACGGTCAGGATTCAAGACTCTCGCCGAGTGCTTCCGAAATCTCCTCGACCACCCGGATCGTTCGCCGGTAGTCCATGCGAATCGGGCCGAGAACTCCCATGCGACCGCCGGTGCTTTGACCTCCATACGAGGTCGCCACCACCGCCAGATCGGCTTCGCCGGTCCCGGTCTCGGGTCCGATACGCACCGTGGTCGACTCTGTCTGACCGCCCAATAGGCCGGGAAGTGCCGCGTCTCGCTCAAGTAGAGCCAGCACCCGATGCAGCTTTGTGAGATCCTCCCACAATTCGACCATCCGACTTGCTCCGCCGACATAGATGTCGCGACCGGCCTCGGCGGCGTCGCCCAGTGCGTCTGCAGCCAACCCGAGCAGGCTGCTGACGGGCGTCGGAATTCCCCCTATGTCGATTTCCGGAGGCTCGTCATCGAGGATCGACCCCACCAGCGTTCCGTCGATCATCTCCTGTGCCTGGTCGATCTCCTTCGGGGTGGCCGGGACGGAGAGACGCAGCAACGCCTGATGCACTCGGCCGCCATCGGTGACGATCACGAGCAGAACGACACCCGGTTCGACACCGAGCAGACGGGCGTCTTTGATGCGGTGACCACGCAAGCCTGGCCCAAGCACCACCGCTGGGAAGCGCGTGACCTCACTGAGCAATTCGGTCGTCTCCTCGAGAATGAGCTCCAGTTCGGAGTGCATTGAAGAGAAGAACGAATCGATCCGGGTCCTGGTGCTGTCCAGCAGGGAGCCCGGAGAGAGATGATCTATGTAATACCGGTAGCCGCGGTCGATCGGAACCCTTCCGGCGGAGGTGTGCGGCTTTGCGATGTAGCCGTCTTGTTCGAGCAGAACGAACTCGTTTCGAATCGTCGCCGTCGAGCACCCGAGCCCGGACCGGTCCAGTACCGCCCGCGACGACACCGGTTGGCCCGAAGTGATGTGATCCTCTACGAGTGCAGCGAGGATTGCGGCCTTGCGTTCGTCGAGCATTCGGAGTCCGAGGGTAGCAGTGACCGGCCGCTGTTAGCAGTCACCGCCGTCGAGTGCCAAGAGCGCACGCGATACCTCATCACCAAGCAGCGGACGCGCAATCCGCAGCCGATCACCGACGACTTCGAGGATTCCGGCATCGCCCAGCGCCACCCCACTCTCAGATGCGAGCAGCTGCTGCCCGGCGACACCGGTCCGCACACCGGCGGCACGACGAAGCCCGAGCATCACCCGCTCGACCTCACGCTCCCGCGGCCCGAGCCGTTCCGAGCCGGACTTGGCGGAGTTGCCCTGCTCGATCTGTTCGATGTAGCGGTCGACCCGACGCACATTCCAAGATCGCACCCCACCCCGGTGATCGTGGGCCCCGTTGCCGAACGCGGCGTACTCGCCCTGCGCCCAGGTGATCAGGTTGTACACGACGGTGTGCCCCGTCCGGGCGTAGTTCGACGTCTCGTACCTCACCATCCCCGCGGCGATAGCCAGATCGGCTGCACGAAGCCACTGTTCTGCTTGAAGATCCGGGTCGGGGGCCGGGGAACCAGCCAGCACCGCGCGGGATAGCTCGGTCCCTCGCTCCACAGTGAGCGAGTATGTCGACAGATGATCGATCCCGGTCTCCAATGCGGTGGTGACGGAGGACTCCCAGGATCTGAGGTGCTCGCCGGGGGTGCCAAAAATGAGATCGACGTTGACGGAGGCAAAGGCATCCCTCGCCGCGCTCACCGCCTCCCTCGCCTGGTCGGCGGTGTGGACCCGTCCCAGCGATGTCAACACATCATCATCGAACGATTGCACCCCTAGAGAGATGCGACGAAAGCCGACCGCGATCAACTCCCGGGCGGTGGACGGAGTGATGTCCTCTGGATTCGCCTCGATGGAGATCTCGACGTCAGATGTGACTCCGAAGCGACTCTCGACGGCGCCGAGCATCTGCTCCAGCACCCGTGGCCCAAGAGCCGTCGGCGTGCCCCCACCGAACGCGATCGCCGCCAACGGACCGCCAAATGGCTCGGCACGCTGGATCTCGGCGCATACGGCCGCGACATAGCGCTCGGCAAGATCCGTTCCGGCCACGACCGCAAAATCGCAATACGGACAAACTCGTCGGCAGAACGGAATGTGGACATACGCCGCCACCTTGGTCGCAGCCGATTCGGCGAGGTCAACCGCCGCGGCGTCTCGGTCAGTCGGCATCTACCCGGAGAACCGAGATGAATGCCTCCTGCGGAACTTCCACCCGCCCCAGCATCTTCATCCGCTTCTTGCCTTCCTTCTGGCGCTCGAGCAGCTTGCGCTTGCGAGTGACGTCGCCGCCGTAGCACTTGGCGATGACGTCCTTACGCTTCGCCTTGACCGTCTCGCGGGCGATGACTCGGGACCCGATGGCCGCCTGGATGGGAATGTCGAACATCTGCCGTGGGATGATCTCGCGCAGCTTGGCCACCAGCTTGCGACCGTATTCATACGCCTTCTCCTTGTGAATGATCGCCGAGAACGCGTCGACCGGAACCCCGTTGAGAAGAATGTCGACCCGCGCCATATCGGCGGCGGCGTAGCCCTCCGGTTCGTAGTCCATCGACGCATATCCTCGAGTGCGCGACTTGAGCTGATCGAAGAAGCCAAACACGATCTCCGCCAGCGGCACCCGGTATGTGAGCTCGACACGCTCGAGCGACAGGTAGTTCATCTCACCCATGACCCCCCGATGCTGCTGCAACAACTCCATGACAGTGCCGGTGAACTCCGCCGGCGTGATGATCATCACCCGCACAATGGGCTCATGGATCTCGGTCCGCTCGTTGGGATCGGGGAGATCCTGGGGACTCTTGATCTCCATTTCGCCGCCGCCGACCAGCCCGACCCGAAATGCGACCGACGGCGCGGTTGCGACCAAATCGAGGTCGTACTCGCGCTCGAGTCTCTCGCGCACGATCTCCATGTGAAGCAGACCGAGGAACCCGCACCTGAATCCAAAGCCCAACGCCCTCGAGGTCTCCGGTTCGAACACGAGCGCGG
>JAZGCP010000049.1:0-5241 GCA_036477035.1 Acidimicrobiia bacterium
GCCTCCGAACCGGCCACATCGGTCCCGGGACTGACCACCCATTCCACGCCTGCCAGCCGAGCCCGTTCCAACAGATCCTCCGGCTCGCGTGCGGACATGTGGAGGTGGCAGTGAGAGTCGACCCAGGTGGTCACGCCTTGATCCGCGGGAACAGGGAATCCCCCTTGACGACGGGGAGCCCCCCGGGGTATCCGCCCCAACTGGCGGCATCCGGCAGCCTGGCATCGCCGGGTGACCCGTCGAGACCGATCCGCTCCCAGATGGCCGCGGACGAACGCGGGATGGCCGGGTAGGCCAGGACGGCCACGATCCGGAGCACCTCGAGCGCGTCGCCCATGATTCGATCGAGATCCGCTCCCGGTTCCATCTTCCAGGGTTCGTGCCGCTCCAGATGGGCGTTGGTGGCCCCAATGATCTTCCACGTCTCTTCCAGCGCGACCGAAGGTGCCACTCGATCCCACGCAGCGGTGGTCGCTTCGAGCGAAGCGCTCACAACCTCCGTCAGAGCGCTATCCGGATCGGGAGCAGGCCCGATGCCCGCACATTTGCTTCCGACCACCGTGGTCACCCGCGACAGCAGGTTTCCGAGATTGTTGGCGAGATCTGCGTTGTACCGGGCCACCATCCCCTCGTATGAGAAGTCTCCGTCGGGTCCAAATGGCTGGTCGCGCAAGAAGTGATATCGGTAACCGTCGACGCCGAAGTCCTCGATCAGGTCGGCCGGAGCGATCTGGTTGAGAGCAGTCTTTGACATCTTCTCGCCACCCACCGTCAAGAAGCCGTGGACGAAGACGTTCGTCGGCGGCTCGATGCCGGCACTCATCAGCATCGCCGGCCAGTAGACGCAGTGGAAGCGAAGAATGTCCTTCCCGATGATGTGGGTGGCGGGCCACATATCTTCGAACCGAGCCGAATCTTGGGGAAACCCGGCAGCGGTGAGGTAGTTGGTCAACGCATCGAACCACACATAGGTCACATGCTTCTCGTCCCACGGCAGCGGGATCCCCCAGTCGATCGATGTGCGGCTGATCGAGAAGTCCCGCAAACCTTGTCTGATGAAGCCGAGAGCCTCATTGCGTCGGATCTTCGGCAGGACGAAGTCATCATGCGATTCGTACCAATCGAGCAGTGGCTGCTCGTAGCGACTCAGCTTGAAGAAGTAGTTCTCCTCACGCATCTCGATGACCTCACGCCCCTGTCGCTCCAACTCCGGGACCTCGGCCGGAGTCACGTAGGCCTCATCGGCTACCGAGTAGAGGCCCTCGTAGTGGCCCAGGTAGATGTCGCCGTTGTCGTGACACCGCTGCAACAGTTCTTTCACCGCCGCGTGATGGCGCGGCTCGGTAGTTCGGATGAAGTCATCGTTGGAAATGTTGAGTTGATCCCAGCTCTCCTGGAACCGGACGACCGTGCCATCGGCCCACTCTTGAGGGGTGACCCCGTTCGCCTCGGCCGTCTGCTGGATCTTGAGGCCGTGCTCATCGGTCCCGGTGAGCAAGAACGTGCCCTCCCCCAGCAGCCGATGCCAGCGCGCCAGGGCGTCGGCGGTGACGGTCGTGTAGGCGGTCCCGATGTGAGGCACATCGTTTACGTAGTAGATGGGCGTGGTGAGGTATCGCATGGCCACCGGGCAGCGTAGCGGTGAGCCCAGACGGCCCTTCGCCGAAGCCGGTCGCAGCCTCCGACCCCCGGCTGCCGCGGTCCAGATTCCGACGCCAAAAGCGGTCCGGGTTCGGACTGCACCAGGCCGAGAGTGGTCGCGATGTATACTCGCCGCGTTTGCGCGGGTGTACGTCGCCGTCGCGGTTAGACCCGTGCGCTGAAGACGGCGCGAAAAAAGGGGTTGCTATGACCACCGGCATTGTGCGAAAGATCGACGATCTGGGGCGGATCGTCATCCCTGCGGAGATGAGGCGGGTCCTCGGAATCCAGGAGGGCGACCAACTCGAGATTTCCCTCGACGGCAATCACGTCGAGATTCGCCCCAGGATTCCCACCATCGTTCACGAATTCACGCTGGAGGGTGCCGAGAGCGTCCGCATCGACGGATTTACGATCGATCTGGCTGCGGGCGACTACATAGTCGAGCGGCTGCGCCGCGGCCGCGAGTGATCAGCGGTCGATGACCGCCTCGTAGAGCGCTCTTCGGCCCACACCGGTTTCTCGCGCTATCCGTTTCACGGCAACAGAGAGGCGCTCCCCGCCCTCTATTGCACCCATCGTCGCCTCGATCGCAGCATGCAAACTCGGCTCCGGAGGCTCACCCCCACCGATCACCACCGTCACCTCGCCTTTCACCGTTCGCTCAGCCCAATGCTCAGCAGCCTCGCTAACGGTCCCCCTCCACACCTCCTCGTACAACTTGGTCATCTCGCGGCAAACGACACAGCTCCGCTGCCCGACCAATTCGGCCAGATCCCCCAGGTCCGAAGCCAGACGGCGGGGTGCACAGAACAGCACCGTCGTCCGCTCCTCGCTCGCCACAGCTTGAAGTCTCTTGGTTCTGGCACCGCCCCTGCGAGGGAGGAAGCCTTCGAACACAAACCGGTCCCCGGACTCGCCGCTGAGCGAGATAGCCAGAGTGACTGCACTCGGACCCGGTATTCCGGTAACGGTCGCCCCGGTTTCTATCGCTGCCCTCACGGCCGTCACCCCCGGGTCGGCCACCGCAGGGGTCCCGGCGTCGGTCAGCAACGCGATCGTGGCTCCTCCGGCAAGCAGACTCGAGATCTCAGCGGCACGTTCGCTCTCGTTGCCGACGAAGTAGGAGCGAACGGAACCCTGGACTCCGAGGTGCTGGAGCAAGGTGCGGGCCCGCCGGGTGTCCTCCGCATAGATCACAGATGCCGAGGCCAACGCCTCAGCGAGACGAGGCGAGGCGTCGGCGAGATTCCCAATGGGACCCGCGCACAGGATCAGCGTGCCGGCCATGCAACGAGCCTATCCACCGACACAACCGAATCCACAGGAGGTCGAGGACTACCCGCCGGAAGCTCGGCAATCCAACTGGCGCCGCGGCAGTAGGCAACGCGGCCCGGTCGCAGGATTCCCGACCGGGTCACGACGCCGGCCGTGTCCAACGCAACGAACTCGATCGCCGACCGCAATCCGAAACCGTGGATGCTTCGAGCCCTCATCAGGATCCCGAACGGACCCGGGCAGGGCGCCAAGCCCCGCCGTCGCTCCGACCTGGTGCCGGCAAGGCGCAGCGGCGGCGACAGCCAGCCGGAAGCGACCAGACGGACGGTCACCGGCTGGCGCCCCGCCCCTGCCCTGGTACGCTCCCGCCCCATGGCCAAGGCAAAACGCCGTCGCATCCGCGCTCGCCGCAAGAAGGCGAACCACGGCCGTCGTCCCAACGCGGGCCGCGGCAAGTAACTCGCGCTCTTCTCCGTTCGACGTCTGGGGTTTCTGCGCGTCATGAGGTATTAGGTAAAAGACATCAGACTCGCTGCAGTCTTCCTAACACCTAACACCAACGAAATGAAGGGCCCCGATGGGCCCTCCATTTCAAATCTCGCCGGGTCGCCTAGTTGTCGCCGCCGCCGATCCTGTCCATTCCGGGCAGGTCCAGACCTGCATCCTTCATCGATGTGAAGGAACCGAAAGTCACGACTCCGGCGGAGATCAGGCCGACAAACAGTCCGTACTTGACGAAGCTGGTTTCGGTCAGCCAGCGAAGCGCGATGAGCACGGTCCCCGCTGCGCCGAGCAGTGTGGCCAGTTGCTCGGGCTTGAACTGTCCGGCCTCAACATCTCTCGTACCGAACGCCTTGAGAAGCAGAATCGCCGCGCCTCCGATGGCGAGGAGAGAGCCGCCCCAAGCGAGGAATTCGGCGTCGAAGGCATTCAAATTGAAGCCCAGCGTGCCGTACCAAGGCAGGAACAGGTTGATAACGAGGATTGCGCCACCGATGAGAGCCATCTTGGCGCCGTTCGAGAGCTTGCTGAAGTCCATGATCCCCCGATCAGGTTGATTGCCAGCGTTGGCTGAACATTCTGGCACGCCGACCACGAACTCGCCACGCCTGGTCGGAAAGTCGGAAGTCAGCAGTCGGGAGGTGCGACTCGGAACTCGGGCATCCGGCCACCGCCACCGGCTACCGAGACGACAGGCTCGCCTGAAGCTGAGTAGCGAGGGTCGATCCGACAAGGGGTTCGGCGGCCGCAACAAAGATCACCGTGGAATCGTCCAGCACTATGAGAGCAAAGTCGGCGCCGGGAGTGAACGTGGTGCCACCTGGGGTGGTGAATCCGGACCCGACGGCCATGCGCGCTCTGACCGACACCGCCATAGTCGCGGCCAATTCCTGGGCGTCGCGGGGAGTGTCTCCAACGAAGAGGTACGCGAACGCCACATCGCTCCCGTTCCAGTAGATCCGATAATCGTCGCCACCCCATCCAGTGGCGGCGACAATGGCTTCGCCCGGATCGACACCGTCCAGCAGGTACAACTCCAGATTCCACTCGCCCCACTGGCCTTCTTCGAACACCTCGTACCCGTCCAGCGCCACGTCGGGAAGTGCGGTCGCACGCGGCGGCTGACGTGTGAAGTACGAGCCGGGGTGGATGATGTGCTCGGAAGTCGTCGGCAGCAGCGTGTATGCCTGATTCAGACCCGAGACACCTAGATCCGTGATCATGCGATCGACGAATGCGAACCCGGCTTCGTAGGGCCAGGTGAGATCCTCGGCAAACCATGGGGGAAGAGAATCGGCGACCGTCGTGTCCGCCGCCAGTGACTCCTGGACCGCCTGTACCTGCTCCGAAGTTGGGAGCGTCTGCATGTACACCAGCTGAAAGTAGGTTGCGTCGCCTTCGGCCAACGCCTGGATGGCCGCCGCCTCCTGATACCGCTTCTCATCGACCAGCGAGTCGAGCTTCGTCGCAAAGTCGAAATGCTGATCGGTCAACGCGTGGATCAATTCGTGGACGACGATCGTCTTCGCCAGCGGCCCGAGGGCTTCGTCTCCCGAGATGACCATCTCGAGGGTGTCGTTGTCGTAGTAGCCACCTACTGCCTCGGCGTAGAGATCGGTGTACGACTGAAGCAGGTCCACAGATCCGTCCAGGAGACCCAGCAACTCGAACAGACGCTGGGTAACCAGGGTCTCATCCGGATCGAGGTCCTCCTCCAGCTGCAGCCGGATCCGATCTGCCAACTCGCCGGACGACACGATCTTGATCAAGGGCTCGACAACAAAGTTGAGACCGCGAACATCCTCAGCCGCCGCCACCAGC
>JAZGCP010000005.1:0-3951 GCA_036477035.1 Acidimicrobiia bacterium
AGTAGCCTCATCGCATGCGCGTCGCAATCGCCGCCGACCACGCCGGCTTCGAACTCAAGGAGCATCTGACGGGTGCCGTGGCCGCGGCCGGTCACGCCGTGACGGATCTCGGGACCCACTCAGATGATCCGGTCGATTACCCGGATTACGCAGCTGCCGTCGCCAGGGCAGTGGTGTCCGGGAAGGCGGAGCGGGGAATCATCGTGTGTGGCTCCGGAGCCGGCGCCTCCATCGCCGCCAACAAGATTCGTGGAGTCCGGTGCGCCCTCGCCCACGACACATATTCCGCTCATCAGTCGGTAGAGCACGACGATGCCAACATGCTCGCCCTCGGTTCGCGCGTGGTCGGGCCCCTTCTGGCCGAGGAGATCGCCATCACCTTCCTGGCTGCCCAGTTCACCGGGGACGAACGACACGTGAGGCGGCTGCAGAAGATCGAGGATCTGGAGCGACTCTTCGCCGGAGAGGCCTAGGAAACGTTCGGAACCTGTGGGTCCTGCGGTGTATCCAGTAGGACGCCGAGCCTTGGTTTCTGATTTCTGGCTACTGGGTAGTGGCCACTGGCCACCTCGTCCCCTTTAGTCAGCTCCCCAAGAGGCCACGGTACGATTGCGCGCCCCTACGGCTTTCCCATGACATCCAGCCACGACAACCACCAACCACCCAGTCCTGACTCCGATAAGCAGACACCTGATGTCATCGTTGCCGCCGGCGGAATCGTCACCCGCCTCACCAGCAAGGGTCGCCTCCGGGTCCTGCTGGTGCACCGTCCGGAGTACGACGATTGGTCGTTCCCCAAGGGCAAAGTGGACCCCGGGGAGACGGAGGAGGCCGCGGCACTACGAGAGGTACTCGAGGAGACTGGTGTGGAGGCTCGGCTCGGCGCCGAACTCGGCACCGTTGAATACACGGATCCGGCGGGAACACGCAAGATCGTCCGGTACTGGGCCATGGAGGCCATAAACGGAGAATTCGTCGCCAACAGCGAAGTCGACGAAATCAAGTGGTTGAGTCGACGCCAGGCACTCGATGCCTTGTCCTACGAACCTGACCGGGCGTTGCTGCAGTCCACCTTGAGCGCCACGTGATCTACATCGTTCGCCATGCCCATGCCGGGAACAGATCCAATTGGTCCGGGCCGGACCACAAGAGACCGATCAGTCACAAAGGCATCCTCCAAGCGAAAGCACTCGCAAAGTATCTCGCCAAACACGGAGCGCGCCAGATCTTTACCAGCCCCTTTCTGCGATGCATACAGACTGTGGCCCCGCTGGCTCACAGGCTCGAGCTGGGATACATCGACTTGCCCGAATTAGCTGAAGGCGCTCCACCCGAAGCAGCCGCGGCACTACTGCGAACGGCCAAGAAGGGCACTGTGATCTGCTCCCACGGTGATGTGCTCGAGAGCCTTGTCGGGCACCTGGCAGCTCACGGCGCACCGATCGACCCGAAAACCGAAATCCAAAAAGCCGGCATATGGCGACTCAAACTTGATGACGGTCGCGTCATCAAAGCCAAATACATGCCGCCTCCCAAGATCTAGAAGAGCGGCTCGCAGAGCCACACAACCATGCGGAGGGGTTCGAGACCGAGCCGCCCAGAGCGCCACTCAGGCGAAAGATTGACGTCAGCGGCGGCTCGGCTCCTGAATCTGCCGACACGTCCGGCAGCAAAGGATTCTCGCGTAGGCTGAACGTTCGACTCTGACTCGATCCGAGAGGAAAACTGTAGGTGAGCGGAAAGGCACTTCACGAGCACCAGGCTGATCGGCGCCCAGATCCGACGTCGCCGCCCATCGTCGAGACTCTGCAGGAACGCATCACCGATCTCGAGCGGGAGCGCGACAACCTCTTGGCAGCACTCGCCAAGGACCAACCACTTCGCCCGTATCAGGTCGAGCTCCTCAAGCTACAAGATCACCTCGAAGCCACCCAGACTCCGATGATCGTCGTGTTCGAAGGTCGAGATGCCTCGGGTAAGGGTGGGACGATCCGGCGTGTGAAGCGGTTCATGAACGAGAAGCGAGCTCGGGTGGTGGCGCTCGGCAAACCGACGTCGGAACAAAAGACCCAGTGGTACTTCCAGAGGTACGTGACCCATTTTCCGGCCGGTGGAGAGATCGTCCTGTTCGATCGCTCCTGGTACAACCGGGCACTGGTCGAGCCGGTCTTCGGGTTCTGCACCAAGGAGGAGAACCTCGACTTCCTCAAAGGAGTGGTCGGGTTCGAGAAGGACATCGTTCGCCAGGGAACCGTTCTCGTAAAGCTGTACTTCAGCGTCGACAAGAAGACTCAGAAGAAACGGTTTGCCCGCCGCCGTAAGGATCCTCTGCGGCAGTGGAAGCTCAGCGAAGTCGACCTGCAGGCCCAGGATCTCTGGGATGACTTCACCGAGATGAAGCATCGCATGTTGGAGCGGACATCCACTTCGGCGGCGCCGTGGACGATCATCCGATCGAACAGCAAGCAAAGGGCGCGCCTCAACACGATGAAGGTGATCCTCAACGCAGTCGATTACGCCGGGCGCGACCCGGACCTCGACTTCAGGACGGACCCGCAGATCGTCATCGCAGGCAGCGAGGAGCTGCAACGAATGGACCGAGAGCGCGACAAGCTGGGCCGTCCCAGCCGGTAGCCGGGTCGTACGCGGGCCGGTTGAATCGGCAAGTGCCGACTCGCCGCAAGTGCGCCGATCGAGAGGAACTTGATGCCACGGATACTCGACTACACCGGTCAGGAAGCCGATCGGACGGTCACGGTCGCATCGCTAAGGGCGCTCAAGGGCGAGGCGACACGGCTTGCCCAGGTCACCGCATCGACCCCGGAGGAGGCGGCGGCGGCGGAGAGCGCCGGCATCGAGATGGTGGTGTGCCTGTCCCAAGCCGTGCCTCTGGTCCGCCAGGGCTCCGGACGCGTGTTCGTGACGGCCGCCATCGACTTCGATGGTGCCGTAACGATCGACGAGCTGCTGGGAACCGCTCTCACCGCCCTGACCGAAGGGGCCGACGCCGTCATCACCGCCAGACGGCTGGCGGCAATCGGCCTCCTTGCCGAAGAGGACATCCCGGTGATGGGCCATCTCGGCTTTGTTCCCAAGAAGTCGACCCTGTACGGGGGCGTGCGTGCCGTCGGCAAGACCGCAGAAGAGGCGAACACGCTCTGGAGGCAATTCCAACGCCTTGAGGACGCCGGGGCGTTTGCTGTCGAATGTGAGCTCATCCCGGCGAACGTGATGGGCGTAATAGAGAAGCGCACCGGGATGACAACGATATCGCTCGGTTCCGGGCCCCAGGCGGATGTGATGTTTCTCTTCACCTCCGACATCTGCGGCGAAGGCAGGGTGCCTCGCCATGCCCGCGCATACGCCGACCTCGCCACCCTGCACACCCAGATCGGCGACGAGCGGCTGCGTGCCCTATCGGAGTACCGAGCCGATGTCGCTGCGGGACGCTTCCCAGACGAGACCGAGGTCGTGCACGTCGCCGACGACCAACTCACACGATTCATCGAGTCCATCGACGCCGACTGAGATCCTCTCTGCGGCTGGGCGTACGGTCCGCTCCGATCAAACGCTGATCTTCTTGTGGTCCTAAGAGGACGAACCTCGAAACGCCCGATCACGGCCGCCGTGGGGCAGGGGCCCCACGTTGCGGAGGAGGGCCGACCATATCTGCTCGGGACGCTTCGAGCCGTACCCGGGCTCGAACCGACCCTCAATCGTGCCTCTCCAAGCTCGGCGCTCTCCTCTACGCCTGTTCGGCCCAACGGGCCGAAGTCGGCCCGGGCAAAACCAGGACGGACCTCGAACCGCTCAACCAAGGCCTTCTATGAACGCCGTGGTCGTCGCCGTGAGCGAATCGAGAATGGCCTCTCGATCCAGACCGGTTCTCTTCGGTACGGCGAATCCGTGGTCGGCATCGGTGACGACTTCGAGAGCGGCGTGTGGGGCAGT
>JAZGCP010000050.1:0-4149 GCA_036477035.1 Acidimicrobiia bacterium
ACGACCTCGATCGGCGCCACCTCGGCTCGGATGAAGCCCCGCTCGAGATCGCTGTGGATCTTTCCCGCCGCTTCGGGCGCCACCGCTCCAACGCGGACCGTCCAGGCGCGCGATTCCTTTGGTCCCATCGTGAAGAACGACAACACACCCAATGCTGCGTAGGTGGCCGGCACCATCGCCGCCAGCGCCCCGTCACCCAGTCCAAGTCCCTGCAGCAACTCGGCCCTGTACTCCGGATCCAACTGTGTAGCCTCTTCCTCGATCTTGGCGGAAAGCACGATCACCAGATCACCCGCGGGCACCACCTCCGCCACCCGCCCGCTGACGTCTCCCTCTATCGCTTCCTCGTCGACGTTCACCACCCAGACCGCCGGCTTCAGAGTGAGCGGGGCCAGGTCTCGGAACGAGACGAGTTCTTGATCCGTCCAGGCCACAGTTCTGAGGGGGGAGCCCTCCTCCAGATGTGCCGCGGCCCGAGCGATTGCAGCCGCGGAAGCCTTGAGAGAGACATCGGACATCGACTCCCTGGCAGCCTTGTCGGCCCGGCGTGAGAAGACCTCGGCATCGGCCAAGGTGAGCTCGAGCAACAGCGTTTCCGCTTGAGACACCGGATCGGTCCCCGAGTCGGTCGCAGGAACAGCATCGTCATGGAAAGCACGCAAGACAACCGCGATTGCTTCCATCTCCCGCAAGCGCCCCAGGAATTGACTGCCCAGCCCATTACCGCCCGGGCCTGCCATCGCCGGCAGGTCGAGCAGATCGAGCGTGGCGTACGTCGTCTTCGGCGATCCCTCCACCGCTGCCGCCCGATCGAGCCGATCGTCCGGAACCTTGGCTACTCCGACATTGGGTTCAGTCGTAGAAAATGGATGGGCCGCGGTCGGTGCATCGAGCCCTGTGAGCGCGTTGAACAGCGTCGTCTTACCGACGTTGGGCAAACCAAGGATCCCGACACGTGCCATCGGAGCGAAGATGTTACCGGACGGCAGCGTGTCGCAGCCGGCGGCTCACGAACTCTAAGAGGGCGCGCCGGAGGCGCGGACTCGGTGGCCTGGGGTTGGGGCCCCGGGCCACATAGCGATGAGCCGTATGGCGAAGAGCAATGGACACAGAAGGAGCGCCGAAGGCGCGGAACTTGCTCATCCCCGGACCCCTAGCCAGGATGTCGTCGTGCTCGTACTCGAGACCCTCCACAAGCGTTACGGAGAAGTCGTAGCCCTTGACGGAACCTCGCTCAACGCCCGCCGGGGCCGCATCCTCGGCTTCCTCGGCCCCAATGGCGCCGGCAAGACGACAGCCATGCGTTCGGTCTTCGGTTTGGTCGCTCTCGACGCAGGCACCATGAGCTGGGATGGGAGGCGGATAGCTCCAACCGATCGGCTTCGATTCGGGTACATGCCCGAACAGCGGGGCCTGTACCCGAAGATGAAGGCGGTCGACCAGATTGCCTGGCTGGGTCGGCTCAGGGGCATGTCGGCGGCCGAGGCCGTCGCCGGAGCGCAGCAGTGGCTCGGCAGGCTCGGCATCGAAGACCGGATGAACGACCGGGTGGAGCAGCTCTCACACGGCAACCAGCAGCGCGCCCAATTGGCCGCGTCCCTCGTCCACGATCCTGAGCTTCTCGTTCTCGACGAACCTTTCTCCGGTCTCGACCCGATGGGTGCCGATGCGATGGCCGACATCTTGCGTGATCGGGCTCGAGCCGGCGCCGCCGTCTTGTTCTCGTCGCATCAACTCGACGTCGTGGAAGATCTCTGCGAGGACGTCGCGGTAATCGCCAACGGCCGAATCGTTCTCGACGGGACTCTCGATGACGTTCGTTCCTCCGCCCCAACCCGCCGGCTCGAAGTGGCATTCGCCGACCCGGCGACCACATGGGAGCCACCGGTCGCATCAGATCCGGCGCGTGATGGCCATGGAGTGCGGGCATGGCTGGTACCGGCCGGATCCGATCCCGCCGCCCTGTTGGATAGCGCCAACGGCCGGGACCGGGTGACCCACTTCGCATTCACGCCACCGGCCCTGTCCGAGATCTTCCGCGAGGCCGTGCAATGAACAATTACCAGGCGATCTGGCTGATCGCCCGACGCGAGGCCAAGGAGCGCGCCCGGTCGAAGGCGTTCCTCGCCTCGACCGCTGTGACCGTTCTGCTTCTGGGCGCCGTCGTGACGATCGTGGCCCTCACCGATAGCGGTCCTCCCCGGTTCGAGGTCGCATTGGTCGGCGACTCCCCGACCGGTCTCGCCGAGGCTCTCAACGCCGCCGCGATCGCATCCAACGCCCTGATCGACTACAGCGATCTCGAAGATCGGGAGGCCATCGCCGATGCGATCGAAACGGGCGACCTCGACGCCGCCGTCCTCGACGACGACACGATCCTGTTGGGCCAGGATCCTTCGGCCTCCTTGCAGACAATCCTGGAGATCGGCCTGCGACAGTCGCGACTCATCGAGCGGCTCGAGGACGCCGGTCTCGAGCCAGAGGCGTTGGCATCGATCTTCGGTACCGACAGCGGAGTGTCGATCATCAGGGCAGGAGACCCCAACGAGGGCGCAGATGAGGGCATCGCTTTTGCCACCATCGTGCTCCTTTTCCTGGTCATCACCACTTACGGCCAGTGGGTGCTCATGGGCGTGCTCGAGGAGAAATCGACCCGGGTGGTCGAGCTCGTCGTCTCCTCGACCAGCGTGCGGAATCTTCTCGCCGGGAAGGTGCTGGGTATCGGACTGCTCGGGTTGGCGCAGCTGGTTGCCCTGGTGGCCATCGCCCTCACCGCCGGATCGGTCTTCGACCTCTTTGAGCTTCCCAGCGGATCGATCTCGACGGCGGCATGGTCACTGGTGTGGTTCGTCCTCGGCTTTGCCTTCTACGCCGCCCTCAATGCTGCCGCCGGGTCGCTCGTCTCCCGCACCGAGGATGCCCAAGCGGCAGCGACGCCCATTGCACTGGTGGCAGTCGCCTCATACCTCACCACGTTCGCGGTGATCATGCCCAACCCCGACAGCACGACGGCCATCTTGATCTCGTTCCTTCCGCCGGTCGCTCCGATCGCGTTTCCCGCCCGAATCGGGTTCATCGGGGTCCCTCTGTGGCAGATCCTGGCCGGGGTGGTCGTGATGATCGTCGCGGTCGTGATGGTGGTCCGGCTCGCCGCCAGGGTGTACGCCGGTGCCCTCCTGGCCTCGGGCGGCCGGGTGAAGATCCGCGATGCGTGGCGAGCCGCAGGAGAACTCACCGCCGGCCGCTGAAAGCGGCGTAGAGGATGGGAATTTGGACGCTGCCGGTTGGTACCCGTTGGTCAGCGGGGGCGCCTATCTTCGAGAGCTCCGACCACAGATCTCAAGGACTGCCCGAATACCGCCGATGCCCGTTGGAGACGACTTCTGAAGGGCGACTCCGAGTGGCCATATCTACGGGGTTCAGGCGCGTCGGCCGGCTCGTGCTGGCGGGATCTCTGGCGATCCTGCCCGTGATAGGACTGGCATCGCCCGCCCGCGCCGCGACACCGACCGAGCTCGAATCGTGCTTTCTCGCCCAGATCAATGCGGCGCGGGTCGTCAATGGGACTCCGACACTGGACGTGGCCCCCGATCTCTCCGACTACGGCCGCAGTCACTCGACAACGATGGCTGCCGCGGGATACCTCTTTCACTCCGGCTCCGAACAGCTCGAGCCCGTACTCCCCAGCGGTTGGCAGGCGTGGGGCGAAAACGTCGGATATGCCACGGGATCCGAGAGTTGCGATTGGCTCTTCGAGGCCTTCTGGGAATCCCTCGGGCACCGTGACATCTTGTTGAACCCGATCTTCGACGTCGTCGGCATCGGCGTGATCATCGACGCCGAGGACACCATTTGGACCACCCACGTATTCGTCCAGACATCCAACCCTCCCCCCGCCACGACCACCACCACCCAACCGGCACCGCCGCCGCCGACGACCACGACAACCCAACCGGCACCCACCACCCACGCCCAGCAGCCGACTACTACCTCGAGCACCGAGCCCACCGCGACCGAGACGACCAGCAGCACCCCGACCACGGTTGTCACCATCGAAACGGGCAGCGGAGCACGGGAGACCGCTGATGCGACGGACATTGTCGAGTCGAAAGTGGGCACCGAAAGAGCAGCCGCCGCTACCGACGTCGG
>JAZGCP010000051.1:0-3636 GCA_036477035.1 Acidimicrobiia bacterium
GGCCGCTCCTCGAGAACACCCAGAATCTCGCCCTTGGCGTTCACCCGGTAGATGATCTGACCCGGGGTGCCCCGAAGGAGGCGATCGTACGACCCCTCGATGCCGAACTTGCCGACCTGATCATTGATGTCGATGTCGATTCGTTCCAGATCGTCGTCGTTCGGAGAACCGACATAACCCACGATGTGGGCGGCAGTCTCCACCAGCGGGTAGATGCGAAATGGCACCGGTTCGATCGTGACTCCGGGGAAATCTTCTATGTTCTCGAGGACGGAGATCCCGGTTGACTGGGTGATCTGGTCGCCGAGCGGGAATCGACCACCGGGCCCTCGAGCTTCGAACTCCTGCCGAATTTCGGACGCCGGAATCGCCAGCAAGGCCGAAAGATTCTGGATGAGAAACTCCTCTTCTTGAGAAAATCCCTCTTCCACAGAGTCGATCAGCTTCCGATCGACCACGACCCGCAATGTGGCGATGGTGCCGGCCAACAGCTCCTTGCCCTTGTTGTCAAAGATGTCTCCCCGCGGCGCCTCGATCTCGACCACCCGAATCCGTTGCTCGAAGGCGACCTCGAGCGATGCCTCGACTTCCGTGACCTGGAGGAACCAGAGTCGCAGAACGAGGACGCCGAACAGCCCGGCTATGAGAGTGCCAATGGCAACAAGTCGCCACCCGAAGTTCATGACTGGTACAGACTCGTCGCCTGGCGGACACCGAGCGCCCAACTGAAGAAGGGAAGAACGGCGCTGGCTAGAGCGAGGTTGTAGATGGAAGGCACGAGGATCTTGCGCACGAATCCGGCGTCGGCGAGCATCTTCTCACCAAAGATCGTACCGAGGACCGCAAATAGTGTGATGGCCCCCAGAGTGAGGACGAATACCAACGGAACCAGCAGGGAAGAGTCTTCCTCCATCCGATCCCGGGCCCTGACCACGAAATAGGCGACGGTCGTCAACGTCAACGCCCACAGTCCCAATGCGGATTGTGACAGCAGATCCTCGAGCAGCCCGGCGGCAAATCCGGTGAACAGTGCGAACTCGGCCGGAAGGTGCCGGGCCAATGCAATGACCACAAGCAAGACCAGGGCCGGGGCGACGTCAAAGGGGCGGAATCGAACGAACAGGGTCGTCTGCAACGCGGCGGCTGCAATGATCGCGAACACCGCGACGGCGATCCTGCGGTATTTGAGGGCTGTCATCAGCCGCCCCCTTCCTCTTCTGTGGTCCCCGTCTGCTCCCCGGTAACACCCTCGCCCTCGCCTTCACCAGTCGGAACGGTGGTCTCGGTCGGAATGCCCTCCTCCGACTCGCCTTCTGCCGGCTCTTCGTCTGCCGGAATGATGATTGGCGGACGCTCCAGGTCCTCGAAGTCCTGGATTCCGACCTGATCGCGAGTGAACACCAGCACTCGAACAAAATCGATGCGCGTCACTTCGGCGGTCGGCTCAGCGATCGTACGCAGTGAGAAGCCAACCTCAGATCGCGCCGGTTCAAGAACCCGGGCGACCGGGATTCCTGCAGGGAAACGACCATCGGCGGTGATCAGGGTGTCGCCCTCGACCACGGCGGCATCGGTGTTGAACATTTCGAGCACCATCGGCGCCGATCCACGACCGGAGAGCACCCCCGTCTCCCCGGTTCGCTCGATCCTGACCGCGATCCGAATCGAAGGGTCGGTGATCAGCCGGATTCGTGCCACATCAGAGGTGACCGAGACGACCCGACCGACCAGACCCCCCTCGTCGACCACCGGCATGTCGACTGTGACTCCGTCGGAGCGACCCCGATCGATCACACGCGAGTGATCGAACTCAGAAACGCCGACGGCCAGGACCTGGGCCACAATCGAATCGAGTTCCGCTGGCGGTTCGAGACCGAGTATGGCCTCTAGCTCGACAACGCGGTTTTCGAGACTCTCGGCCTCGACCAGTCGACGTTCGAGGTCGATCACTTCGTCTCGAAGCCTCCGGTTGTCGCCTCGCAGGCTGAAGATATCCGATAGGTCCTCGAAGAACTCAGCGACCGGACGCGTGCCGACCGACACCACTCGCTGGATCGGAGTAAACACCGTCTGAACCCCCTCGCGCAGGGTTCCTCCGATACCGGCGCCGCTGGCCCGGAGATCGACTGTGACCAGTACCAGCGAAACGATAATGAGACCGATGAAGACACCCGTGGGCCTATCGACATTCGTGGGCCGCCACACTGCGGCCTCCCTCTTAGTGCACCGACCGGCAACGTTCGCCGCATTCAGGACGTCCAGTTGCGCCTCTGGCTGTGTCCTCGTCCTCAGAGCACATCAAGTGCGCCTTCGTCCGAAGTCCTTGCCAGAAACACCCCTGCCTCGCCCTGAACATCACCAACGTCGCCGACCGGAGCATTTACAGACGGCCCGAGGTCGTCGTCAGGATGTCCTCGAGGATGTCGAAATCCTCCAAGCAACGACCGGAGCCGAGCACGACTGAGTGGAGGGGCCGATCGGCGGTGATAACCGGAGTCCCGGTCTCGTTGGCAATTCTAATGTCGAGACCTCGCAGCAAAGCACCGCCGCCGGTGATCACGATTCCGCGGTCCATGACATCCGCCGCCAACTCGGGCGGGGTCTTGTCCAGGCAGTACTTGACGGTATCGACGATGCCCTGGACGTGCTCCTCGATCGCCTCGCGCACTTCGGCCGCCGTGATGACGACGGTCTTGGGAAGTCCGGTGATCAGGTCCCTCCCCCGGATCTCGGCATTCGGTTCGTCGGAGAACGGCCAAGCCGACCCGATGGCCATCTTGAGCTGCTCTGCCGTGCGTTCGCCCAGGAGAAGGTTGTACTCCTTCTTTACCCAATCGACGATCGACTCATCGAGTTCGTCGCCGCCCGTCCGGACGCTGCGGGCCACCACGATGCCACCGAGTGATATCACCGCCACCTCGGTCGTTCCACCGCCGACGTCGACGATGACCGAACCGGCCGGTTCGTTGATCGGGAGATCTACCCCGATGGCTGCCGCCATCGGCTCTTCGATCGTGTAGGCGCGACGAGCACCCGCGTGATATGCGGCCTCCTCGACTGCCCGCCGCTCCACCCCGGTGATACCTGATGGGACGCAGACGATGATGCGCGGACGAGCCCATCGCCGTGGCTGCACCTTCTTGATGAAGTACCGCAACATCCTCTCGGTGATGTCGAAGTCTGCGATCACACCGTCACGAAGCGGCCGAATAGCCTGAATGTGGGACGGCGTACGCCCGATCATTCGCTTCGCCTCGAGGCCCACAGCAAGCGCGACGTTATCGCGCGTGTTCATAGCGACAACAGACGGTTCGTTGAGCACGATGCCTTGTCCGCGGACGTAGACCAGCGTGTTCGCCGTTCCGAGGTCGATGGCCATGTCACGTGTCGCTAGCGACATCAAGCTGGACATGAACTAGAGCCTCTGTGGGATTGCGGGAAGTGTAACCGCTGCCGGCGTTATGAGAAGAACAGTTCGATTTCGCGCTCTGCGCTGGCGAGCGAATCCGATCCGTGCACGATGTTCTCGGTGATGACGGTCCCGAGATCGCCTCTGATGGTGCCGGGAGGGGCGTCAGCCGGGTTGGTAGGGCCCATCAGCGTCCTCGCAATCGACACCGCATCAGGCCCGGACCA
>JAZGCP010000052.1:0-4171 GCA_036477035.1 Acidimicrobiia bacterium
TCCAGGAGCGTGATGCCCAGCTTGATGCGGTCACTGCCACCGATCGGGCTACCGCCACCTGGGGGAACATCACTCGCTTCCTGCTGGCCGCGGGGATTCCACTGATCATGATTATCGTCTACCGAGAGATCACACGGCGTCAACAACGCCAGGCGGAGCTAGAGATTCGACTCGACGCCGAGCGCCAGCTCAGCAAGGCACGGGAAGATTTCATAGCCAACGCCTCCCACGAGTTGCGTACCCCACTCACCAGCATCTACGGCATCGCTCAGCTACTGCGCGAAGAGCCCGATATGCCGGCTAATGCCGATGAGATGGTGGACATTATCAACGCTGAAGCCTCCGACCTCAATCGAATGGTGGAGGATCTCCTGACCACTGCCCGGCTGGCCGCCGGTCAACTCAGGTTTGAGCCCGAGCACGTGGATGTCGAGCTAGAAGTTGAGAAGATCATCGGGCCCTTCCAGCGCAGCGGCGCGGATGTCGCAGCGGAGGTTGAGCAGGCAGTGGTCAACGTCGACCGGCTCCGCCAGCAACAAGTGCTCCGCAACCTGATCTCCAATGCCACCAAATACGGCGGGCCGCACATTCGCCTGCGTGGCCGTGTTGATGGTGAGTGGTATGTGTGGACGGTCGCCGACGACGGTGACGGGGTCCCGCCGGAGCTGGAGGAGCGACTGTTCCAGCGGTTCATTCACCAGCACAGTTTCCAGCAGGCGGTAGCCGGGGGCGTGGGTCTCGGACTGTCCATCGTGAAGTCGCTTGCCGAAGGCATGGGCGGGTCGGTCTCATACGAGAAAACGCCGGGCGAGGCGCGGTTCATCATCCGCGTGCCGCTCGCTGTGGATCAGCTGGATCACATCGAAACGGGGGGTTGGGCGTCCCTGCCCACCGAGGGGGCCGCTTGAACGAACAGCGCCTAACGGCGCGGTTCGAAGGAGGGTCCAGCAACACACTCTGGGCCCTGCTTGCCCTTCCAGAGGCCCCACTCGCCCGAACCCGGGCTTGGAAGCTCGTGGCCATGCGGGTTCGCTACTCGGGTCAGGCGCTTCTTCCACCTCGAGTCGCGCTCCGGGAAGCGCCGACGAACCCGCACGAGTCGGCGATTCCGGCAGCGACTGTTGATTCGGTTTCACCAATTCGGCAGGCTCGACGTCGGCGCCGAGGGGAACGCTAGAGATGAGGAGGACGTCCGCTTCGGCCTCCATCCTTTCGCTGCTACTGGCGTTCGCGATGGTGGTGACCCAGGCGCCAAGAGCCGAGGCTGCTTTCACCCAGGTGAGCGTGGGACTCGAAACAAGTGGCAACAAGGCCGGGGGCCTGGCGTGGGGTGATTTCAATAATGATGGATGCCTCGACGCCCTGGTCAACACAACCAACTCGATTGCGCCCGACACGTACACGCGGCTCTATCGCAGCGACTGTGATCCGGTAAACCCCTCCTTTACAGACGTGACCGTGGCGCTGGCGATCGGATTGCAGGCCAACAACACCGAGCGAGGTGCGCTGTGGGGCGACTTGAACAACGACGGCTTGCTCGACATTGCTGTCAACAGCTCAACTCGGATCGAGGTCTACTTCAACAACGGGCCGGGTGCCGGCTTCAGTTTCGGGATCGCCGGCGCTCCGAACGTGGTCTACACGAGTCTCGGCGGTGGTCTCAACGCCGAGGGAATGGGAATCATCGATTTCGACGGAGACGGTGACCTCGATCTCATCCTCGATAACCACAACTTCGGCATCGACATTCTCGAGAACGATGGAGCGGGCGGCTTCAGTCATGCCACCCCCAATGGAGATCCGGGCGGCATCGGGCTACCCGAGGTTGCAACGAGCGGCGATTACGCGGCTGTCGCCGACTTCGACCGGGATGGCGACGTCGACATCGTTGCGCGCAAAGAAGGGCTTGCCGATATCTGGGTCAACGGTGGCGGGACCTTCAGCGCCAACGCTTTCGACCAGTCGGCGATCAACACCAACAAGGGTGGGGTGTCCTTCTGTGACTTCGATAACGACGGTGACTTCGATCTGTTCTGGACGGACAACGGCACCAACCAGGCATGGCGAAATGATGCAGGAGCCTTCGTGGCCACCGCCGAGCCGTCCGCCCCTCCAGCTTCGGGCGTGGATGGAGTGGCCTGCGGTGATGTCGACAACGATGGCCTGGTCGACCTCTTCCTCACAACAGACTCGGGTGCCGACCTGCTCTACCCCAACACCTCGACCGGTCCCGGTGTTATCTCGTTCGGGGCAAGCATCGCAATCGGCTCTGGCAATGGAGAGGGGGCGGCCTTCGGGGACTACGACCGTGATGGCGACCTCGACCTGTTGATCAATCGGCATCTGGGCACCAACCAGCTGTGGCGTAACGATGCGGTCCAGGGCGGTGCAGTCGACTATGTGAACATCGACGTTCAGCACGATCTGGGTGGGGGGCTGACCCGTGATGCGATCGGGGCCACGGTGCGACTGCTCGCTTGCGACGGAAGCGCGGTCAGTGGCGTAAGGGAGGTGAACGGTGGCAGAGGACATGGTTCTCAGGATCCTGCTCTCGTGCATTTCGGGCTTCCGCTCGGCTCGACGCAGCGCTACATCGTCGAGGCCAGGTTCCCAACGGGTGAGACCACTCAGAACGTCATCATCCCGTCGGCGATTGGCGGCTATCGGGTTGCTCAGGTCACCAACACGAGCTCGGATATATCGGCCTGCCTGCTGTCTGGAACGATTTTCGAGGACGTAGCCGGTAACGCGCTCGATGGAGGGGAAACGGTGGGGGATGCTTCCAACCCTGGTGTCGATGGTGTCGATGTCTGGCTGTACCTGGATGACGGCGGAGTCCCGAATGTCCCGGATCCGACCGACACGCTGGTGGCGGGGCCCGTTGCCACCTCTGGTGGTGGGTCGTACAGTTTCAGCGCCGTCGATGGCACCTACTGGGTAGTGGCGGATTCTCAGGGTCTCGGAGCCGCCCCGGCGTGGGCTGAACAGACCTACGGCCCTAACGGAGGCTGGTGCGCCGATGGCGCCGGGAGTACCACCGAACGTGCTGGAGCCGGTCCCTGCTATGGAGGTCGCCGGGCGGCCGCGTCAGACGATCTTTCGATCTGGCACAGCGGCGCCGAGCACATCGGCCGCGTCGTGGTGTCTGGAGCCGCGGTCTCCGACGTCGATTTCGGGTTCAGCTTCAACGTGGTCACGTCTACCCGCGGTGGAGATGCCACTGTCGATGCGGGAGCCGGTGGCGGTCAAACGATCCAGGGTTCGCTGCGGCAGTTCATCCAGAATGCCAACGCACTCCCGGGGGCGAATTCGATGCGGTTTGTTCCGGCGGGGGCGCAGAACGATGGGACGGGGAAGTGGTGGCGAATTTCCGTGACTGCCGCCCTCCCCAGCATCACCGACGGCAACACGACCGTCGATGGCACCGCATATTCCCTGGCCGACGGTTCGACTGTTCTCGACTCGAACCCCGCGACACTCGGCGGCGGGTCGGTTGGAGTTGACAATGTCGCGCTGCCTACAGTGACCAAGCCGGAGTTTGAGCTTGTCGGCGACCGGATCGCCGAGGGAATCGTGATCTCGGCCGGCGGTGACGATGCGATCATCCGCGACCTCAGCATATGGGGCTTTTCCCAGAACATTCACGCAAACGGGGCAGTCAGGTTCCTTGTCGAGAACAATGTCATCGGTACGCCGCCGGATGCGTTCGTCGATCCCGGCGCAGCTCGCACATCAAGCCGGAACGTATACGTCCAGTTCTCATCCGACTGGACTCTGCGGGACAACCTGGTCGGCTTCAGCGACAGTACTGGCATCGCCATTTACGAGGCGACGTCGACCGGATGGAACATCACCGGAAACGAGTTTCGGTCCAACAGCCTCAATGCTTCGTCCTCGGATGGGATAGCGGTGCATGCGAGCGCCACCGGGACGATCGAGGCGAACCTGATCACGGATTCGGCCGGATTTGGGATCGACGCACGCCAGGTCGGTGATGGCCTTGTAGTCAGGAACAACACAATCTCAGATAACGGGCACGGGAACGGGACCCCTGTCCAGACCGGCGGCATTCGCCTCATGGGGAGCGGCCATCTAATCGACCGAAACGTCATCAGTGGACAGACAGGTCCCGGGATTATCGTCGCCGGACTGGACACCAATCCACCCGACC
>JAZGCP010000053.1:0-4298 GCA_036477035.1 Acidimicrobiia bacterium
TATCTCGCCGAGTTCGGCCGTCACGTCGGTGTCGCGGGTCGCTGCGAGCAGTCGATCAGCCTCCTCGGGCGCTACCGCTCGGAGCATGATCTCAGCAAATCGATCCGCTTGCCGGCCCTCATCCCACCCGACGAGCTCGTGTGCGGCGGTCCGGAGAAACAGCTGATAGTCCGCCTGTCGGAGCGCTCGAAGCCCTTCCGCCTGATCGGCACGCCAGTAGTCGGTGCCGGCCGCATAGGTACACCACAGCACGAGGCGGGACACAAGATCGGGATGCCGTGCCGTGAAGGCGATCGCAGCCGGGCCGGTATGGAAGACGCCGACCAACGTCACGGGTTCGGGGCCTATGTCGGCGACAACCGCTTCAAGGTCTCGCAGGTGGGCCTCGAGCGAGACGTCGGCGACATCACGCTGCGAAAGGCCGTTGCCACGCCCGTCGTAGCGGATGAGCGTTGCTCCCCGGGCGAGTCGCTCATACCACTCGCGGAGCTCGGGGATCTGCCACTCCATCTCGATGTGACTGAACGGGAGCAGGGGAGTCTGGACGATTGGAGGGCCGGTTCCGATCGACCAATAGGCAATGCTCGTCCCGTCGCTCGCCGGCGCATACCGAATCTGGGGCTCCATGGGCACGAGATTAGAGATGCAACGTGGAGTCGATCGGTCGCGCTACACGCTCCGCCGGCCGTTCTCGGTCGATACCGGACAGAACCTAGGAGGCCTGCCGCTTTTCCGATCGCGGGTTCGACTCCTCAGAGGGCTGATCCGTCTTGGCATGGAACAGCAGGAGCGCCAGGCGTTGCACAACGCTGTGCTGTTCCGGGAGAAACTGCAGGCCGACGTCAGTGCCGCCCTCGGGTGCATCCCTCGTCCAAATGACCTTCGTTCCAAACTCCAGGTTGGCGGTAATGATCCGGAAGGGCATCCTGGCGGCTACTCCGGTTGAGTCCGGATCGAGCCCGGGAATCAGTACACGAGCGCCGGTGAGCGAGAGGTCGACGATACGTGCCTGATGGTCGCCAACCCTCGCTTCCAGATCGACCGGGAATCGGACCGATCCTCGCAACTCGCCTGCAAACCTCGGATCACGGACCCGTCGTGTCGCCGCCAGTAGCAGTCCCACGTTGCCGGCAAGTACCACCGAGACGCCGAGTATCGCCCCCGGGTAGCGATACTCCATGGGGGTCACCCCGGCGATCGTCAACGCCGCCCATCCCATCGCGGCCCACGTCAGCAGGATCAAGCCGGTGAGCATCCGGGGGGCGTGGATAATGGTTCGCTCCACACGTCCCTTTGGCGTCATATCGAATCGCCGCGTGTCGCCGCCGCGGGTCAGCAGTTCGCCAAGCGCAGGGATGACTGCCGGCATGCGCAACAGGTCGAAGGTCAGCGAAAGAACCGCCGGGCTGTGTCCGCGTGTGAGCAGTCGCAGTGCCGCCAGCTGCATGAAAAAGACTCCGAGAAACATCGGACCAAAGACGATCAGGGACGCGTCTACCGGTATCGCCCCGGTAAGGATGACGGCGATAGGCAGCAGCACGAAGAGGAGGGATCGCAGCGAGTCGAACCAAGCGAAAAGGGTGGCGCTGTATGCCAGGCGTTGGGCCGGCGTCAGTGCACGGGAGGTGAGCAGCCGCTCCGACTTCATTACCTGCATCGCCCCACGCGCCCAACGTTCTCGCTGCAGCATGTACTGCGGCATCGTGGTGGCCGCCAGGCCGCGCGCCAGCACTTCGTTGTGGGCCACGAGTTGCCAACCGGCCTTATGCATCCGGATCGATGTCTGAATGTCTTCAGTCAGGCTGTCGGTGGCGACTCCGCCTACATCGCGCAACGCCTCGACCCGCACCAGGGCTCCGGTCCCACACCAGGAGACTGCGTTCCAGCGGTACTTGGCGGGGTGAATGAGCCGATTGAACACAGCCTGCTCGTTGAACTTCTCGCCGTCCTCGCCACGGTCCTGGTGCTCGAAAGAATCGACGTTGTAGAAGTCCTGAGGAGTTTGCACGACGGCGATCTTTGGATCGTCGAAGTAACCCAAGGTGTTGGTCAAGATCCCGGGAAGGACTACGTGATCGGCGTCGACCACGGCGACGATGTCGGCTTCGATGTGTTCGAGCGCACTGTTGAGGTTGCCGGCCTTGGCGTCCGTGTTGTCGGCCCGAGCGAGGTATTGCGCACCGAGGTCGGCAGCGAGCTGCGCCACGTCGGCTCGGTCACCATCGTCGAGCACCCAGGTCTCGTGTGCCGGTTGCACGGCCAAAGCGGCACTAATCACCGGCAGCAGAACCTCGATACTCTCGTCGTAGGTGGGGATGAGCACGGCCACCCGCAAATGGGTGGCGATCACCGGCGGCGGGACCGGCGGCGCCGACACATCCCATAGGGAAAACGTGTACACACCCAGGCCCAGTGCATGATGCGCTTCGAGGATCAGCAGCGGAACCGCTACGAACCACACCCCCAGATCTATGGTGAAGACCGTACGCCAAACCAGGTATACGGCACTCACCACCAGAGCGGCGACGGCCACCGACCGAATCAGGCGTGTCCGGGCAGAAGATTCAGGCTTCGGAAATCCGCCGCCCTTTAGGAAGGGCAGACCGGGGCCCAGTTCGCCGTTGGCAGCGTTGGAATCCGCCAGCGGCTTCTGCGCATGGGATTGGTTGTGTTGTTTCATAGTTACGTGTCCCGGCTCTTCATCGGCGTTGTCACGGTGCATCTGTACTTCCATGCCGTCACCAGCCTGTATCGGCTGTCAGTCTGAAGTCGAAGCCCTCACAGGTGGCCGCGGCTTCGACAAACCCGCTGGCCACCGTTGAGCCGTTCATCACTCGGAGCCAGTAGCAGGACCCGGCCTCAGATAGAGCCGCCAGCACCAACTCCTGGCCTTGTTTGGCGATCGAGACCTGCCACGGTCCGGTGGACGAATCCTTGTGGTCGACCCAGTCGATCGACGGATCGACCGACGGGAGGAGGGAGAGGAGGGCGGGTCTCCCGGGGAGAGAACCCTCCTCGAGAACCACCAGATAGCCAATCTTTGCGGCCGCCCTGAGCGATGCGTGGGCTGCCGTATTCTGCGCGTTGCCTCGGAACCCCAGAAGTGTGGGGATGGCGATCGCGATAAGCAGCGCGACCGTCATCAACACGACCATCAGTTCGATGAGCGTAAAGCCGTCAGAGTTGTCGCTTCGGCGCAGGGCTGCCTCCGGGAAGATTGAGTTACTAATCGGCTCCTTGCGAACGGGCTTGAGTCGAAAACACACCGCTCCAGCAGGCGGCTCACCGTCCAGACGGAAACCCGCGCGTTGTCCTGGTGCGGCCGTATCTTTGATCGGCTGGAAATATGCTCTCCTGCCGTGAGGTACGACTTCGTCTCGGCGGATGGGGCCAGTCGATGATGCGTTGCGCTCGGAACGCCGTCTTGGCAGCTCGGGCGAGGCCAACGACACTCACGGCTGAGGTCGAGAATTGCACCGGATGTCGCGGCTTCACTCGTCCCCCCTGATGTAGACGGTGCGGCCCATACGGATCGTAGAGGAACCGAATTCGGTAGGCACTCCTGGGCCGCGAGTAGAGCGTTATCGCACGAGCTTTCAGCTGGTCCGGCTACGACAGCAACTCCCAGTACGATGGCCGCTCTTTACACAACATCATCCGACTGCTTCAGGAGAATCCGATGACCACCAGCCACTTCTGTGACGGCAAGTGGAAGCCGGGCCCGGTCGCGGCCTGCTCCAAGCACACCCGCCTCAGCAAGAAGCAGACCTCGGTATACCGAAGCGGCGATGAGGCTGAGTCGTCTTCAGGTTCCGGGGGCGACGATTCCGGAGCCTCGGGCGGCTCCGACTCAGACTGAACCCGAGAACGGTCGGACAAGGCACCGGGGCCGCCCTTTACGGGCAACCCCGGTTGACAGCCTCCGGTGGGTGTCTTCGCAGACTCCGGCTACGCGTCGACCGGCGGCGGGGTCGGCGGCATCGTTGTGGTGGTGGTACTCGTAGTAGTCGTGGTCGGCGGCATCGTTGTGGTGGTCGTCGTGACCGGCGCCACCGTGGTCGTGGTCGTGGTCGGCGGCGCAGTTGTGGCGACTGTGACGGTTGCCTCTGTCGGCAGTCCGGCTCCGACCACGTCACATTCCTTCTCGATCACGCCGTCCTTGTACTTCACAATGTGGAAGCTGTAGACCAGCCACTCCGAACTCGCCTGTGGGTCGGATTTCTGACCCACACCACCGGCAAAGACATCCGAGCACGACACGTGCAACTGCATGACTCCGCGGTCGGGCCACAGCGCCG
>JAZGCP010000054.1:0-4858 GCA_036477035.1 Acidimicrobiia bacterium
TCCCCAACAGCGGCAGTATCGCAATCGACAGCACGATGATCCCCATGCCCCCCATCCACTGCGTGATGGCGCGCCACCAGAGGATGCCGTGATTGAGGGCGGCGGGATCCACAACCACCGAGGAGCCCGTCGTGGTGAAGCCGGCTGCGGTCTCGAAGAAGGCATCCGTCATCCCGTCGATCGCTCCGGTCACGAGATATGGAAGCGTCCCGATGAGTGCCATGGCGAACCACGACAGCGCCACCGCGGCGAATCCCTCGCGGGTCGTCATCTCCGAGTGCGGTGTGATCACCCGGCGCGCGATGTCGGCCACGACGACCACGACTGCGGCCGTCAGTGCGATTGCCGTGGCATCGGACCACTCCCCGTAGATGCCGGCCACGACCGCCGCCGACAGCATGGCGGCCCCCGTTGCCTCGACAACTGCGGCGATTATGAAGCCGAGCCGTCGAAACGACATGGGTTAGTGCACGGGCCGGGGCACTAGGCGAACAGCTTCTCGACGGCGGGGATGGCGTCCGGGAGGGCGATGGCGATCAGCCGGTCACCCGACTGGATCTCGGTGGTGCCGTGCGGGATGAAGGCCTTGTCGCCGCGAACCACTCCTCCGACGATCATGGACTTGGGAAGCCCGAGGCTGTGAAGCGTTTTGCCGATCGCCTCTGAGGTCGCACCGACTTCAATCTCCATCGCCTCGACACTCGTGTCCTGGAAGGTGGAAACGCTGTGGATATGGCCGCGGCGGATCAGTCGCAGGATCTCGTTGGCGGCGGCCAGTCGGGTCGAGACTCCGGCGTCGATTCCGTGGCCCGTCAGCAGCGAGGCGTACTCGATCCTGCTGAAGCGGGCGACGGTGGTCCCGACACCGAGAGCCTTGGCGATGAGGCATCCGAGGATGTTGATCTCATCCCACCCGGTGAGGCCGATCACGACATCGGCGTGCTCGATTCCCTCGCTGCGGAGCAACTTCAGGTCCGTTGGATCGCCCTTCACGACGACCAGCCGGTCGTACTTGGCGGAAAGCTTCTGGCACCGCTCGGCCTCCTCGTCCACGAGCACCGTCGAGATGCCGGCGGCGACAATGGTCTCTGCAGTGAGCATGGCGAGCCGGGTGGCTCCCAGGATGAACACCTTCCGCGTGCGGTGCTCGTCCACTCCCATCAGTTCGAGAGCATCGTGGGCGGACGTACCGTTGGCCACCACGAGCACGTGGTCGCCCTCCTTGATCTCACTGTCGCCCCGGGCGATGAAGGTGTCACCGTTGCGCACGACCGCGGTAACGATCCAATCCCAGCCGGTCACTCGACCGCGGAGTTCGCGCAGCGTGATCCCGTCCAGCTGCGAATCGGCATGAACGTAACCCCCGAAGAGGCTGATCTTGCCACCGGCGAACTCGACCACCTCCGAGGCCCCTCCCCGCCGTACCAGCAGGAGCAACTCCTTGGCGAGGGCTTCGACCGGATCGATGACGACGTCTACACCATGGGCCTCCAGGTCCTCGCGCAGGGTCGGATCCTGGACTCGGGCCACCTTCGTGGGGACACCCAGCCTGGCGGCGGTCTGGCATGCGAGCACGTTCACCGCATCGGACGAGGTCACCGCGATGAGCAGCTTGGCGTCCGCGACACGGGCATCCTCCAGCGCCTGGGCACTGGCGCCGTTTGCATTGATAACGAGGCAATCGACGGCAGCCTGGAGTTCCTGCGCTCGATCGGGATCGGCCTCGATCACCACGACGTCTTGACCTTCATAGGCAAGGCGCTCGGCCAGGTGCGAGCCGACCGCGCCGGCCCCAACGATCACGATTCGCATGACCATCCTGAGGGTGGGGGGAACTGCCCGATCAGGTTAGGACGGTGTTTGCCTGCTCCCAACCCACCCGACCGGTCGCACATCTTGCTGGACCCACGCAACGCCCCACTACCCTCCGCCGACATGGCCGAATCCGACCACCGAAACAGCGGTGGGCACATCACATGGGTGGCTTCAGAACGCTGGATCCCCTCGCGTTTCGTGCGGCCATTCATGCGGTTCATTCACATCGAGTCGGCCAGTGGTGTCGTGCTCTTGCTGGCAGCGGTCGTCGCCCTGCTGTGGGCCAATGCTCCCTTCGGCGAGTCCTACGAGCGCTTCTGGGAGACCCACTTCGAGCTGTCGCTCGGCGGCTTCCACCTCGAGGAGACCTTACGCGAACTGGTCAACGACGGCCTGATGGCGATCTTCTTCTTCGTGGTCGGAATGGAGATCAAACGGGAACTCGTCACGGGGGATCTGCGTGATCGCAAGGCCGCCGCTTTTCCGGTGATCGCCGCGCTCGGTGGAATGGTGATCCCCGCTCTCATCTACGTCTCGTTGAACTCTGGAGGGGAAGCGTCTCAGGGATGGGGCATCCCGATGGCCACCGACATCGCCTTTGCCGTCGGGGTCGTCTCGCTCCTCGGGCGGCGGGTACCCGTCGGAGCCAAGTTGTTCCTCCTGGCGGTGGCGATCGTCGACGACATCGGCGCCATCGCAGTGATCGCCGTCTTCTACACCGAGACGCTCCTCTTCGGTTACCTTGGAGCCGCCATCGGCGGTCTGGTGGCCGTGACGGTGGCGCGGCGAGTCGGCATCAGATCGATGACCTTCTACGTGTCGGTCGCCCTGGCGACGTGGTACTTCCTCCTCGAGAGCGGGGTGCACGCCACCCTCGCCGGTGTCGCCCTGGGCCTGCTGACCCCGGCGAGGTCGATGTACACCGAACGTGATTACCAGGACCGCACCTCGCGGATCCTCGGAAAGTACGACTTCGACAGCGCTGCACCCCGGGCGGCCGAGCGGGTCGATCACGATGCCCTCGAGGTGTCGATGATCGCCCGTGAGTCGGTTTCTCCACTCCACCGGCTCGAAAACGTGCTCCACCCCTGGTCGTCATTCGTCATCGTCCCGGTTTTTGCCCTCGCCAACGCCGGAATGCGCTTCGCCGGGGTGGATCTCGGCGAGGCTGTCACCCATCCCGTTTCGCTCGGAGTGATGATCGGACTCTTCGTAGGCAAGGCGGTCGGGATCTCGCTCTTTTCCTGGCTGGCCATCAAGCTCCGTCTCGGTGTGCTGCCGCGTTTCGCCGGATGGACTCACATCGTCGGGCTCGCCGTCATCGCCGGAATCGGGTTCACCGTCTCCCTGTTCATCACCGACCTCGCCTTCGACAGCGCCGTTCTCGCCGACAGGGCGAAGATCGGTATCTTTGTCGGCTCCTTCGCCTCCGGCGTGGTCGGGTACCTGATCCTCAGGTCGATCCACCCGAACGAAGCAGCCACATCCAGCTAGTAGATCGCGAGACACGACGATGGCACGACGACTCTCTGTGATCGTTCTCGCGTTCGCCCTAGCCGCGGCGGCCTGCACCGGAGAGGAGGCGGTGCCGACGACGGTAGCGCCGACCACGACCACCACGACCCAGCCCCCGACCACCACGACCACCACCACGGAGCCGGCCACTACGACGACGTCGACGATTCCCTACGCAGCGCTCGACGCCCATGTCGAAGGAGATGAAGGGGCAGGCGGCGCAGTTGCGGCCCTGTACAACTGGTTCGGCGACCGTACCCTGCCGACGCCCGACATCCCGGACGGCCTGGCCGAGCACCTCGCCGGGGCATTCGCCACCGAGAACGGATCCTTCGATGGCGAGTTGTTCGCCGAGCAGGTCGGCGAGATGGGCACCGCCGGGGTCGTCACCCTCGACGAAGACGTGATCCTGCTGGTGGACGAGGGCGATGGATGGCGGGTCGTCGGAGCCTGGCTGCAGCGGTTCGGCGTCGACCCGTGGTTTGGGGACCCGATTCGCTACGTGTTCGTGATCGGGACCGATGCCAGGCCGGGAGAGGATCAGCGGAACTTCCGAGCCGACAGCCTCCACATCCTGGCGAGCAACATCGCCGAGCAATCGGGCGGGGTGCTCGGGTTCCCCCGCGACACCTATGTCCAAGCCTCGTACGGCGGCGACAAGTTCACCAACGTGAACGCGATGGTCTACACCTTGTCGGACGGATCGACGCCCGGCCAGCACGAAATGGTGGATCTCGCCACCGAGATCTCGGGTCTGCCGCTGGAGGGCTTCATCGTCACCGGGTTCCTCAACTTTCAGCGGCTGGTCGATGCCTTCGGAGGAGTCGAGGTGGATGTCCCATTCTCGATGGCCGAACCCAAGTCGGAGGCATACCTCTCCGCCGGCCTGCAGAGGCTGTTCGGCAGAGATGCCCTGGCCTTCAGCCGCAATCGGACGATTCCCGGCGGCGACTTCACCCGCCAGTTCCATCACGGGCTTGTCGTCCTCGCCGCTCTGCATGGCGTTTTGGAGCGCGACCTGACAACCCTGCCGGTACTGCTGGCGATGCTCGACGAGTTCACCTGGACCGACCTGAGCCTGGAGGATCTCCTGACGCTGGCCGCCGGCGGATTCCTGCTCGATCCGGAAAAGGTGGGCAACGCCGTCCTCCCCGGATTCGTCCTCACCCGGGGCGGCGCCTCGGTCGTCGACCTCGAGGAGGGAGCCGAGGACATGTTCCGTGACCTCGACGACGGGTCGCTTACTCAGGGAGTGTCACCGGCGGGGGGGTGAGGAGTTAGGAGTTAGGAGCCAGGAATTCAAGAGACCTAATACCTAATCCCTAATACCTAATCCCCGGCTTGCAGCAGCAGTGAAGCGGCGGCGGAGAGGCCCTCGTGGGGGTTCCACCGACCGCTTCTGAACTATATGCTCTACCATATGGTCATGGCACGCAGAGAAGTCCTCGTTCAACTCGAGGACGGTCTGATCAAGGAGCTCGATCGGATCGCCAAGGAGCGGGGGACGAATCGGTCTGACCTGTTGCGG
>JAZGCP010000055.1:0-2356 GCA_036477035.1 Acidimicrobiia bacterium
ACCCGGCGACCAATTTCAGCACTGCTCACCTCCGGTCCATCCTCTTCGGCAAACGCCTCAATCGTTCGTGCGATCCCTTCTAGCGTTCCCGGCACCACGTCGCGCCCTGCCATCGCCCGACTGACCCCGGACACCACTTTTGCCGGGGAGAAGGGTTCGGCGCTTCCGTCACGCTTACGCACCACGAGCGCGTGCTCGCGTCGTTCGTAAGTGGTGAAGCGGTTCTGACACGACTCACATTCGCGTCGCCGCCGGATAGTGCTCCCACCTTCAGCGGGACGACTGTCGACGACGCGAGTGTCGTCTGCTCCGCAATACGGACAAAGCATCGTTGCGAGCGTACCCGACTGGATCGGTGACCGGCCAGCGTCCCACTGTGCGGTGTGCTGCCGAACTCATCCCAGAGATCAGAATTCGAGCGGAATAACCAACGTCTGTCCGGTGACGATCACACTCGACTCGAGATTGTTGGCTGCCTTGATGTCGAAGATCGTGTCCCTAACGTCATCGGTCGGCGCGGTGTACGTCGCCGCAATGTCCCAGAGGGTGTCGCCGACGACCACCACATGTTGGATGTGAGCGGTGACCGTGAGATCCGAGGCGTTCCCGGTGACCGACCGATCATTGGCTCGGGCGACCACCGCACCGGTGAGCAGGAGGGCCAGCGCCAAGGCGACTGAAGTGAGGAGAACCACAACCCGTAGCGGAGTGCTGGCGGAGATCGTCATGGCACTGGCTCCTCGCTGCTCTTCATTTCCGGTGCCCGTGCCCATCGCCGGGCCGGGCTCGTGCTCGCACACGTCCTCTGTCTCCAGAGGTCTGGATGCGGACCCCGATATATGGGGCTCATCTCCAGGTCGCACCGTAGGAATCGGGTGTGACACGAACGTGTGTTCGCTCTGGGTGGATCAATCTATCGAACGCACGTTCGCTTGTCAAGTCGAACATATGTTTGCCCTCGACCCTCCGATTCGGTACGGTTAGGTCGCACAGGGAGGCATTCCATGGCACCAGACGACATCAGCGACCGACAACGACAGATCCTTCAGCTCATCCTCGAAACCGTTGAGCGAAGGGGCTATCCACCGACCGTCAGGGAGATAGGCGACGCCGTGGGCCTCAGTTCACCGTCGACTGTCCACAGCCACCTGTCTGCCCTCGTCGATCATGGCTACATACGGCGTGATCCGACGAAGCCGCGCGCCATCGAGGTCGTAGACGACGGTCGCAGCGGCGACCTTCGTCGCGCCCCCGTGCGAGATGTTCCCCTCGTCGGCCGCATCGCAGCCGGCACCCCGATCCTTGCCGAGGAAGACATAGAAGAGATCTTCCCGCTCCCGACCGAACTCGTCGGGAACGATCCGGTGTTCATGCTCAGAGTGAGCGGAGACTCGATGATCGAAGCCGGGATCTTCGACGGCGATCTCGTGGTCATCAAGCGCCAAGCCGACGCCAACGAGGGCGACCTCGTGGCGGCGCTGATCGACGGCGAAGAAGCGACCATCAAACGGTTCCGGCGTGAGGCTGGGAAGGTGATTCTGATCCCCGAGAATCGATCGTATGAACCGATGGTGTTCAACGACGGCGTCGAAATCCTCGGCCGGGTTGTGGCCGTGCTTCGCTCGGTCCGCTGATCCGGCGCCGGCGACCACCCCGTCTTCCACGCGAATTCACGATGACTACCGCGCCGGCCATTTTCGGCACAGTCGGTGTCGCCGCCTCGCACTTTGAGTCAAAGTGACCCGCTGAATACGATCGTCGCCGGTCCCTCGATCCAGGCGATCGAGTCGACTATCTCCACCGCCAACTCACCGCCCGGCAGCAGAACTGTTACCGATGGCCCGGTGCGGCCACTCCGATGCGCCTCCGCGACTGCGGCAGCCGCACCGGTTCCACAGGCCAGCGTCTCGCCAACACCGCGCTCCCACACCCGTAGCGCGATCCGACTGCGATCGATGACGGTGGCGAACTCGACGTTGGTTCGCTCCGGATAGTGCGGGTCACCCTCGATCACCGGGCCGACGGCCGTCACCGGAACGGCGTCGCAGTCTTTGACGAAGGCCACCGCGTGCGGGTTGCCGACCAAGACCGGCGCCAGGTCGTAGCCCGCCAGCTCGAAACTGCCCCCAAGGGCCTCCACCGGTCCTAGTTCGACCCTCACCTTGCTCGGACCGACCTCGACACGTCGCGGGCCCAACGATGTCGTAACCGTGAATTCGTCGCTGGTCGCCAGTCCGCGCTCGACCGAGTACCGCGCCACACACCTCAGCCCGTTGCCGCACATCTCTGCGGGGGTGCCATCTGCATTCCAGTAGTCCATGGAGACGCTGTTGCCATTCGACGGCGTCACCGCCAG
>JAZGCP010000056.1:0-2437 GCA_036477035.1 Acidimicrobiia bacterium
CACACCGACCCACCGCCGTCGGAGGTTCTGCATGGCTCTAGCGTGCGCCGCGATCAAGGAGTGACCATGGACCGAGTGCTGCTGTTCGACGTCAACGAAACCTTGCTCGACTTGGGAGCGCTCGACCCGCTCTTCGAGCGCATGTTCGGTGAGTCCGGCGTACGCCGGCAGTGGTTTGGCCTGCTGCTGCGCAACGCACTCACGTTGACGATCATCGGGGAACACCAGGATTTCGTATCTGTCGGTGCCGCCTCGCTGCAGATGGTGGCCGAACAGCACCAGGTGTCATTGAGTTCGGACGACCTCACCGGCATTGCGCTCGCCATGACCAGCCTGCCGGCCCACGACGACGTGGCCCCCAACCTCGAACGGCTCTCCGGAGCGGGGTTCCGTATGGCGGCTCTCACCAACTCCCCCCAGGAGGCAGCCGAAAGTCAGCTCTCGGGCGCCGGGATCGCCCGATACTTCGAGCAGATCATGTCGGTTTCTCCGACGGCCCGATTCAAGCCGGCCCGCGAGGTCTATCTGATGGCAGCCGCCAATCTGGGAGTAGAGCCGTCGGCCATGACCATGGTGGCGGCCCACGATTGGGATGTTGTCGGCGCTATGAGCGTCGGCTGCCGTGGCGCCTACATCATGCGACCCGGCATGGTGCGCAATCCTCTCTACCCGGAACCGGACATCACCGGACCCGGCTTGGATCGCGTGACCGACCTGCTGATCGAGCAGTCCCAGGCCGGCCGATAGACGGTCCCGAGACCGGTCCGGTAAAGCGAGCCGGACCTACTCTGTGCGACTAGCTTCGTGACTCCCGGCAGATCTGGTGCCATGCAACTGATCAACACCTTTGAGGTCAAGCAGCCGGTTGACGCCGTTTGGGCAGCATTCGCGGATGTTCATTCGGTAGCGCAATGCCTCCCCGGCGCCGACCTGGTCACCGACAAAGGAGAAGGCGTCTACGAGGGTTCCGTCCAGGTCAAACTGGGTCCGATGGCTCCCAGATTCGAGGGCGAGGCCACGGTCACCCGAGACGACGCCACCCGAACCGGCCACATCGAGGGACGGGGTGTCGACCGCAGTGGCGGGAGTCGAGGTCAAATCAAGGTCGACTATTCGGTGACGGCCGTCGGCGACGGAGCCTCGGTCACCGTGGAGGCAGAAATATCGCTGGCGGGTGCCATCGCCCAATTCGGTAGGAGCGGCCTGGTCGAAGAGATCACCAAACGTCTCATCGATGAGTTCGTGGAATGTCTGGAGGCCAAGATGTCGGCCGGGACCGTCGAGGAAGCCGCCTCCATCGAGGCCGGCGACGTAAAGGGCTTCTCTTTACTCTTCAGAGGCCTGTTGAGTTGGATCGGCAAGTTCTTCAAACGGCTGTTCAGACGGTGATAGCTCGAGGTGGATGGAACGAAATGGCGACCCATGTACGAATGGTCCGATAGTCGACGCCAGGAGAATCGGAAGATGGCGAAAAACAAGATGATGGTTGGGAGCCGGACACGACAATTTGTGCGCCGCACGCTGGCGGGTGGGTCCTAGGAATGGGTGCGCTCGTAGACATCGGTCAGTTGCCACCGGTTGGCGAGGTTCCCGATCAGATGCACGCCCAGGTGGTGCGTCAGGATCGATTTGGTGATCCCAGGACTGCTTTTCAACCCGAGGTCGTGGACGTCCCGGACTTGGGTCCGGATGATGTCCTTATCGGGGTGATGGCTGCGGGTATCAATTTCAACAATGTGTGGGCGGCTCGCGGTGTCCCGATCGATGTGATTGCGATCCGTCAGAAGTCCGGTGAACCGTATGACTTCCATATCGGCGGGAGTGATGCTTCGGGTGTGGTTTATGCCGTCGGAAGTGCGGTCGAGGGCGTTTCGGTGGGCGACGAGGTGGTGACCCATCCCGGTTGGTGGGATTCGACGGATCCGGCGATCGCCGCCGGCAAGGACCCGATGATCTCGCCGTCGGCGGCGATCTGGGGCTACAACACCAATTTTGGTTCGTTCGGTCAGTTCTGCGTTGCCCAATCCCATCAAGTGATGACCAAGGCTCCACAGCTGACATGGGCGGAGGCCGCTGCCCCGACACTGGTCGGTACCACGGCCTACCGGATGCTGTTCGGATGGGAGGGCAACACCGTCCAGGACGGTGACGTCGTTCTGGTCTGGGGCGGCTCCGGTGGCCTCGGTACCCAGGCCATCCAACTCACCGTGGCTCACGGTGGTCGTGCTGTAGCGGTGGTCTCCAGCGATGAGCGAGGCGAATTCTGCAAGCAGCTTGGAGCCGTTGGTTACGTAAACCGCAAGGACTTCGACCATTGGGGCGTTCCGCCACACTGGACGGACCAAGAGGGCCAACGAGAATGGACGGCCGGGTGCCGGGCCTTCGGTAAGGCGGTGTGGGAGCAGCTGGGAGAGCGCCGTAACCCCGACATTGTCTT
>JAZGCP010000057.1:0-2375 GCA_036477035.1 Acidimicrobiia bacterium
GCGTGAACGTAGAAGTCGTGCTGGCTCCCAACCCCGGGCTGTTCACCGGACCCGGAACCAACACCTGGGTGATCACATCGCAAGGTGAGTCGGTGATCATCGATCCTGGACCGGTCATCGATTCTCATCTCGCCGCGATCAGGGCGACCGTGTCTTCCGTGGAGGTGCGTGCCGTTCTCGTCACTCACACTCATCCCGATCATGCACCGGCTGCGAACGGTCTTGCCGAGGATCTTGGAGTACCCGCAATCGGTAGTGCGGCCGGTCCTGAGTTCAGGCCGGATCGGTTGATTGCCGATGGAGAGGGTGTCGGTTTCGGTGGTCTCGAAGCCTTCTGTGTGGCGACTCCGGGGCACACGCCCGATTCGGTGTGCTTCAGGGTTCGTGACGCATTATTCACAGGAGACCACATCATGGGTGGCTCAACCGTGGTGGTCGAGGAGATGAGTGATTACTTGGAATCGCTGCGAAAACTGCATTCGACGGGGCTGCAGACCCTTTACCCGGGGCACGGCCCCGTGATCGACGCGCCCGACGCCACCATCGCGGAGTACATCTCGCATCGGCTGGAGCGGGAAGCTCAGATCCTCGACGCCGTTGGGAGAGGCGCCACTTCTCTCGGCGCGGTGGTGGCCGACGTCTATCGAGATGTCGATCCGAACCTGCATCCCATCGCCGCGATGTCGGTGGCCGCCCATCTCGAGAAGTTGAGCATCGAAGGCAAGGTCGGCGTCGAATCTGACCCGACGTGGGAGTCGGAGGTGCTGCTGCGATGAAGCGCCTCTGGATCGCTCCGTTGGCGCTCGCCGCTCTGATTGCAACCGCCCTGCCGGCCATGGCGGAGATCACGCCGGCTGATGTCGACGATGCACGGGAGGCGATTCGCCAACTGGCGTCGCAGCTCGAGGGTCAGGTGGCCGCCTACGACGCGGCGGTGATCGAAGAGGCCCAGTTGCGCGATCGACTGGACGATCTCGTTGTGGCCTTGGCCGCCAGAGAGCGCGATTTGGTCCTGGCGCGGCGGGCGGCCCGCGATCGGGCAGCCGAAATGTATATGTCGGCCGGCGTGGACGACGGCACCACGGCCATGGTGTCCGACGAAGAGATGGGTCAGTTTCCGGCAAGGTACGTCTATCTCGCCAGCGTCTCCCAGACCGACTTGAACGTGGTCAATCAGCTCGAAGCTGCCCGAAGGGACTTCCAACAGCAGAAAGGAATGGTGGACGAGGCCATCGACGATCAGGAGGGTTTGCGCCAGGAGATGGATCGCCTACTCGAGGTGATCTACACCGAACTCGAGGTCGCCAACGACGGTTACCAGGAAATCCGGGCGGCGTACGACAAGCAAGAGGAGGAACGGATACTGCGGGAGTTCCTCGCCACCTCGACGACGACCACCATTCCGCCGTCCACAACCATCCCCGTGAGTGCCCCTCCCACTCCCACGACGACAATCGGGTCTACTGCGACGACGGTCGCGTCCGCCACTACGACGGTCGGTGGAACCGCCACAACGGCTGCCGGCGGGACGACGACCACGTCCGCTACGACGACGACGGTTCCTCCGCCACCACCTCCAACCGCCAGTCGGGTGTGCCCGGTCGACGGAGCCGTCACCTTCCGCGACTCGTGGGGTGAGCCGCGGGGTGGCGGAAGGACCCATAAGGGCACGGACATGATGGCGGCGCGCTGGACTCCGCTGGTGGCGATCGAGGCCGGCTACATCTATCAGGTGAGTTGGCACTCGTCTGGTGGACTCGGCATCTACGTCAAAGGCGTGTCGGGTGCGATGTGGTACTACGCCCACTCGCAGGCAGCCGCCGAGGGGATCCGCGCCGGAACGTCGGTGGTACCGGGCCAGCTGATCGGGTACGTGGGCTCTTCCGGCAACGCCTCCACTCCCCACCTTCACCTCGGCTACCAACCGAACGCCAACTGGATCTACGCCAACCCCTATCCGATCGTCAATGGACTGTGCCGGTAGTCAGAGGCGTCGTCTCTGAACCCGCATTTTCGGATCCCGGTTAGTCTCACGCCTTCGAGCGAAGGATCAATGGACCGCTTGTGAAAAGCCTTGCTGCAACAACTTCTTTCCTTCTCGTCATGAGCCTGGCGATACCCGCCGCCGCAGATGTGACCCGCTCCGAATTGGACGCCGCTCGTGCCGAGATCTCAAAGATCAATGCTGACCTCGAAGACGAGCTCGACGAGCTCGAGGCGGTGCTCGGTCAGCAGTTCCTTTTCGAGGAGCAGATCTCCCGGATTCAAGAAGACATCGTCGCTCGGGATCGCGAGATTGCGCTGGCCGCTTTCGAAGCCCGCGATCGGGCTCGGTCGATGTATGTGAGTGCCGGAGCCGGCGACTTTCAGGCCGC
>JAZGCP010000058.1:0-4415 GCA_036477035.1 Acidimicrobiia bacterium
GGGGTGAAGCCGTCGGCGACCGCCAATCCTCGATCGACGGCGAGACGGGCGGCCACGTCGTTGAAGGCGTCGAGGATCTCGTCACTGCGAACCTCGAATTCGATCCCGCCGCCCAAGCCGAGACTGAAGGGGTTGTATGCCCGGACGAAGATGATCGTGGCATCCGACTCGGCTGCCCGCAGAACGTCGAAGATCGCAGCCATGTTCGTTTCGTAGGTGGCGAAGGCTGCATCGATCCGGACCCGGCATGGGCTTGCATCCAGATCGGCGGCACAGTCGTTAGAACCGAGGTGGCCGAGCAGATCATTGGCACCGATGTCGATCGTGACGAAATCAACCTGTTCGACCGACATAAAAGCGATCGCGGTGTCGAGTTGGCCGGATCGTATGAGACTGCCGGACGTTTCGCCGGAGATGCCGAAATTGCGGAGCCCGAAATCGCCACCGGCGATGATCTGTAACTGACGGTGTACCCGCGACACGTAGCCGAGCGAGGCCTCACTCACGCCGACGTTGGCCGCCAACGAATCACCCAGGGCGACGTAGTACCGGTCGCCGGGAGCCGAGACTCCGTTGACGATTCCGGGGGGCAGCGGCTCCGGGGGTGGTTCGATTGCGGTGCCCACCGATGCTGCCTGTTCGGCGATACCGGTGAGCAGCGTTTGCGAGGTGAGGACCTTGCCGTCGGGTTGGGTGCCGGTTACGAGGATCCGGTCGTCACCGACCTCGATCGACTGGACATCTGCCCGGAGCTCGGTGAGGATCGCATTCAGATCGGCGACCTCTCCCAAGAGGTCTTCGATGGCGCTCTTCCCGATTCCGGGGAGTTCGAGCGACCCGAGTTCGAGGTCGAGCACATCCACCTGGACGGCACCGGCCGTCAGGGCGATGCCGATCGTCCCATGGAATTCGAGACTGCCGCTCTTGAATTCTCCGCTGAGGGTGATGGTGCCGACGTCCCCGTTGGTCCCGTCGACTACATCTACCTCGATGCGCCGCACCGGATTGTTCTCGATCTCGGCAAGCCCATCCTGCAGATACGACGTGATCTCCGTCTCGTGGAGCTCGATACGGAATCCGGCTTCCGCCGCGGCGTCATCGAACTTGGCAGTGGCTTCCGCAAGGAGAACGGGATCGGCTGGGTCTACGGGCCCGTCGGTCCGGCTGATTGCTTGGTAGATCGCCACCGCCTGATTACCGATGAAATAGACGCCGGCACCGAATCCCAATACGAGGACGATCGCGATGAGAACGGTCAACTCTCGGGGGGCTCCGATGGCGCCGTACAACGCGACGACCAGCACCACTACACCGACTGCAATCGCGGCAGCCTCACCCTCCGTGAGCCAGGCGATGAGGGCAGTGACAGCACCCGTCAGAAATCCGAAGACCGCGCACACCTTCGGAGCGACCGATCGTCCGGTGTGTACCTCGTAGTACTCGTAGCTACTCATGCGTAGGGACGGGCTCCGAGTTCGGAGCCCGTCGGCATTCGGTGGTATGTCAGCGTCGTGATCAGCCCGCCAGTACGTCGACGAACGATCCGGTCAGAATGTCGTAGCCGATCGGAATCGGGTGGATATCCGGTGGGAGGTCGATCATGTGCGTGGTGGCCGCAGTCGTGCCCTCCATCGGGGTGAAGGCGTCCGCCACCAGAATGCCTCGCTCTGCGGCCAGTGCGGCCGCAATATCATTGAGGGTTTGCAGCGTGTCACTGCTTTCCTGTTCGAGGCCGACCGCGGCACCGAAGCCCAGCGAAAACGGGTTATAGGCCCGCATGAACAGGATGGTTGCATCCGGTGCTGCGTCCTGGATTTCATCGAGGATCTCGATCATGTGGAGCTCATACGAAACGAAGGTGTTCGATAGGCGCTCCTGGCAGGCCGGTGTCTGCAAATCGTCGCTGCAGTCCGACGAACCGAGGTGGCCGAGCAAATCGTTGGCGCCGATGTCGAGGGTCACATACGAAATCGAGTTCGACTCCATAAACGCGACCGCCTCGTCCAATTGGCCGCTGCGAATCAACGTGCCCGAGGTCTCACCCGAAATCCCGAAGTTGCGTAGGCCGTAACTCTCGCCATCCATGAGCTGAAGTTGGTTGTGCAGTCGGCTGACGTATCCGTCACGAGCCTGATCGACACCGACATTGGCCGCCAGCGAATCGCCGAGCGCCACGTAGTAGGTGGGGCCGTCGGCATTGGTCGAATTGACCACTCCCGGACCGAAACGTTCCGGCGGCGGCGTGGCCGCATTGGCTATTGCCCCAGCCTGACTGGCCAGCCCGGACAGCAATGTCTCCGAGGTCAGCAGGTCGCCGTCGGCCTGGGTGCCCGTGACCGTCAGCCGGTCGTTGGCGAGGGTGAGCGACTGTACGTTCGCCCGACTCTCGGCCAGAATCGCGTTGAGATCGGAGATCTCTTCGATGATGTCTTCGATGGCTCCCTTCGCCAGACCGGGGAGGGTGAACATGCCGGCATCGACGGAGACAACCTCTACCTCTGCTGCTCCAGCCACCAGCCGGGCGCTCACCACACCTTCGAGTGAGAGGCCACCGCTCTTGAATTCTCCGGTGAAGTGAATCGTGCCTGTTTCGTCTCCCTCACCGTCGACGATGTCGACGATGATCCTGGCAAGAGGTGAGTCGGCGTCCGACAAGCTGTCCTGCATGACCGCCTGGATCTCCTCTTCCGACATCTCAATGCGGAACCCGGCGTCATCGAGGATCGCATCGATCTTGTCGTTGGCAGATGCCAGAGCCACCGGGTCGGCAGGATCGGCCGGTCCGTCGGTTCCGGAGAAGGCGCTGACGAGTAGGGCGACCTGCCATCCGAAGAAGGCACCACCGGCGAGGAACAGTACGACCATTGTCAGACCGATCGACCGCTGCGCGCTCCCTTGGGCGGCAGCGGCTCCGTAGATACCGGTACCGAGGATGACCAGGAAGACGATGACTCCCAGCACCAGGCTGCCGGTGAACAAGGTGCCGAGCAGACCTATAACGACGGCTGCCAGGAATCCGAAGAAGACGCTAACGACCTTCACGATGACACCCTCCCCGGGGGTTGCGGCTGTTTCGGCAGGTTACCCGTGGGCGCTGTCTGTGGGCTCTCCTTCAGCCTCGAGAACCAGATCCAATCGGTGGTTGCAGTCCTCGCAGGCGTATGCGACGACGTCGCCGGACTCAAACCCTTCGTGAGGGGCGTAGGACGAACGATGGGCAACTCCATCGCACTCCATACAGATGACAGTATCCGGCGCTTCCATGTCCAGAGAATAAGTCGTGAGTCGGCTTCTGTTTCTGACTGGAGACTGGAGACGTCTACCTGATACCTGGTCACTAGTTTCTCCTAATGCTCATCCGCATCCTGATCGCCATCGCCGGATCAGCCCTCGTCATAGGCGCGGTGTTCTCGGCGGTACAGACTGTGATCCTGCCGCGGGCAGCCGCCAGCATGTTGAGCCAGGTGGTCTTCCGATCGACGCGGCGCCTATTTCGACTGGTTGCCTCGCTGCGGAGCACGTTCGAGTGGAGCGACGCGGTTATGGCCATGTACGCTCCGGTCGGACTCTTCACGCTGGTGGCGTCATGGCTGGCGTTCTTGCTGGGCGGCTTTATGGCGATCTTCTGGGCCGTGCAACAGCAAGGCTGGGCTGAAGCGTTTCATCAGAGCGGTTCGTCGCTGTTCACGCTGGGCTTCGCTCCGATTGATGGCGTCGGCCTGCAGGCGGTCTCGTTCGTCGAAGCGGCGCTCGGGCTGGGAATGGTCGCACTGCTGATTACCTACCTCCCGGCCATGTACTCGGCGTTTTCTCGCCGGGAAACACTGGTGGCACTGCTCGAAGTCAGGGCCGGTTCTCCGCCGTCGGCCGTCAAGATGCTGGAGCGATTTCACCGCATCGGGTGGACCGAGCGGCTCACCGATGTTTGGCAGGAGTGGGAGGTCTGGTTCGCAGAGGTCGAAGAAAGCCATACGACGTATCCGATCCTCACCTTCTACCGCTCGCCTCAGCCGGAGCGGCATTGGGTTATCGCGGCGGGCACGGTGCTGGACGGGGCGGCTCTCACGCTGTCGACGATCGATGTTCCGTGGCAGCCACAGGCCGCCCTCCAAATTCGTGCCGGGTTCCTGGCGTTGCGACGAATCTCCGACTTTTTCGGCATCGAATACAACCCGGATCCGTCTTCCGATGACCCGATTTCCATCGCACGGGCTGAGTACGACGAGGTTGTCGACCATCTGGAGCAGGTCGGCCTCCCGATCAAGCCCGATCGGGACCAGGCGTGGCTGGACTTCACCGGTTGGCGGGTCAACTACGACACGCCGCTGCTGTCACTCGCGGAGATGACCCTGGCTCCATATGCCCAGTGGACCAGCGACCGGTCTGCGCTCGGTCATCGAAAAGCCAGGGTGCGG
>JAZGCP010000059.1:0-5241 GCA_036477035.1 Acidimicrobiia bacterium
TCGATTGGCGGGGGAGCGTAGGGCGTAATACCATGCTGCATCGCCTCGCATCTGCGAGGTGCTTTCCGTGCGCGGTCACACGCTCACGGTGTCGTGCCGGTCGACCGCTTCCGCCGAGGAGCCGAACATGAAGCAGCAGAAGACTTTCTCGCCTCGTCCCGACGACATCAGTCGGGAATGGTGGGTCGTCGACGCCACCGGATTGCCGTTGGGTCGGTTGGCTTCCGAGGTGGCCAAGGTCTTGCGCGGCAAGCACAAGCCGACCTTTGCCCCGCATATGGACATGGGCGACTACGTGGTGGTACTCAATGCTTCCCGAGTCGCCGTCACCGGGGCCAAGGCGACCGACAAGCGGTATTACCGGCATTCCGGCTATCCGGGCGGTCTCACCGAGCAGTCCTTCAACGATCTCCTGGAGAAGTACCCTGAGCGGGTGATTGAGAAGGCGGTCCGCGGCATGCTTCCCAAGAACCGGCTCGGTCGCAAGATGATCAAGAAGCTCAAGGTCTACGCCGGCGCTGATCATGCCCACGCCAGCCAGGCTCCGCAGCCGCTCACCATCGACGTTCGAAAGGTCGAAGCCTGATGCCGAAACCCCAACCTCTCACCCAGACCATCGGCCGTCGCAAGACGTCGGTAGCTCGAGTTCGTCTTTACGACGGCTCCGGCGAGATGACGCTCAACGGTCGGAAGCTCGAAGAGTTCTTTCCCACGATGGCGCAGCGCGTCCGCGTGCTCGAGCCGATGCGCACCGTGAGTCTCGACGACAAGTACGACGTAATAGCTCGACTCGAGGGTGGCGGCACGACGGGACAGGCCGACGCGTTGCGCCTCGGCATCGCACGTGCTCTTGTCGAGCTCAATCCGGAGCTGCGAGGGGACCTCAAGAAGGCCGGTCTGCTCACTCGCGATTCACGCGCCGTGGAGCGTAAGAAGTACGGCCTGAAGAAGGCCCGTCGGGCAGAGCAGTACACGAAGCGCTGAACTCCCCGGCGAAATCCGCCGAAGGAAGTTGGGATATGTCGGACACGCCCCTTTTTGGGACTGATGGCGTGCGTGGCCTGGCCAACGTCGAGCTCACCGCAGACATGGCGTTTGGCTTGGCCCGTGCCGCCGGCGACGGCCGGACCGGTTCGGTCGTGGTCGGTCGCGACACCAGGCGGTCCGGACAGATGCTCTCAGCGGCTGTCCAGGCCGGGTTCAACGCCTCCGGTTTTGACACCGTCGATGTCGGAATCATCCCGGTCGGCGGTGTTTCTCACCTGATCGGCGCGTTGGAAGCCGACTTCGGCGTCATGGTGAGCGCCAGTCACAATCCGGCAGCCGACAACGGGATCAAGTTCTTCGGACCCGGCGGTGCCAAGCTCGACGATGTTCGCGAGAGTGCGATCGAGGCCCGATTCCGCCACGGCGAGCCATGGGATGAGGTCAGCGGCCCGGACGTGGGGATACAGATCACGATCGATGACGCGGTCGACCGCTACGTCCGGCACCTGGTGGCCCAAGCCGATCACCATCTGTCGGGCATCGACGTCGTGCTCGACTGTGCCAACGGAGCAGCAGTTCGGGCAGCTCCCGAGCTGTTCCGAGCGGCAGGCGCCACGGTGGAAGCGATGTGCGTCGAACCCACCGGACTCAACATCAACGACGGTTGTGGCGCGGTTCATCCCGAGGGGCTGGCTGCCCGTTCCGAGGGACGGATCGGCCTCGCCTTCGACGGCGATGCAGATCGTCTCATCGCGATCGACGAAGACGGCCGGGTTTGTAACGGCGACGTGGTGATGGCGATCCTCGCCCGGTACTTGCGTGAGCGCCAGGAACTACCCGGGGACACCGTGGTTACCACGGTCATGGCGAACCTCGGTTTCAAGATCGCCATGCACGGCCTGGCCATCAATGTGGTCGAGACCGACGTTGGAGACAAGTATGTCTTCGAGGAGATGCGTCGTATCGGCGCAGGTCTTGGCGGTGAGCAGAGTGGCCATGTTCTGTTGCGTGATCGGGCCACCGGCGACGGTCTGTTGACGGGGCTCCGTCTCCTCGAAGTGGTCGCCAGCACCGGGGCTCCGCTTCGAGAGCTGCGCAGGGTGATGATCGAATTTCCACAGGTGCTGCGAAACGTCCAGGTGCGAGTCAAAGAGCGTCTCGGTGATGCCGACGGCGTCTGGTCGGCGGTGGAGAAGATGGAGAAGCGTCTCGGTGACGATGGCAGGGTGCTGGTGCGGGCCAGTGGGACCGAGCCGCTGGTTCGGGTCATGGTCGAAGCTCGCGAGAGTCACGAAGCCGCCGCCGTAGCCGAAGAGTTGGTGTCGGTGGTTCGCAGCGAGTTGGGTGGCGAGTAGCCCGCCCTCGCGTGGCTCGGGGCAACCGTCGGCGGCTGACGCCGCCTCCGGGCAATCGCCTCGCTCCGCTCGGCGGGCGATCCATAAATGGGGCCGTTTCCTCGGCGGGCAATCCACAAGGTGGGGCCGTTTCCTCGGCGGGCAATCCACTAGTGCGCGATCCGGCCCGCCGCTTCGGCGATTTCCCGGGGCCGGCGGAGCCGGCCCCGATTGCCGCCGAACGCAGTGAGGCGTCTTGCGTCCTTCACTCCGACCACAGAAACACCGATACCAAGTACGCTTGCACCACAACCTAAGAAGACCGGCGACCCGGCATGACGAACCCAGCGCCTGCCCTCGCTCAGCGAGGGGACGAGGTAGAGGGAGTATCGAAATGTTCGGCGGATGCCCTCTCGGCCGCTCACGGTCGTGACGATCCGGAAGAAAGCCCGGGAGTGATCCCGGAGACAGATCCCGGACCGATGTGAGACGAGGCTCTATCTGAGCTCGTGACCGATCAGGTCCCGGTCTCCCACACGAAGGGAGACACGCGCACATGTGCGGAATCATGGGATACCTGGGGCCCCAGGATGCGGCCCCGATCCTGCTCGACGGGCTTCGCCGCCTCGAATACCGCGGCTATGACTCAGCGGGCATCGCCGTCCACGACGGATCGTCTCTCCGCGTTGCCAAGGCCGAAGGCAAGCTGGATCGGCTTGTCGGGCAACTCGATGAGCGGCCGTTGAAAGGGTCCTTCGGGATCGGCCATACCCGGTGGGCGACCCACGGACCCCCCAGTGATCGGAATGCCCATCCCCACGCCGATCCCAGCGGAGAAATCGCCGTGGTTCACAACGGGATCATCGAGAACTTTACGGCTCTCAAGGAGGAACTGATCGCCAAGGGTGCCGCGTTTGCCTCCGACACCGACACCGAGGTGATCGCTCACTTGGTGGCAGAGGAGTACGACGGCGATCTGCTCGAAGCGGTCCGCCGGGCGGTCCGGCGCGCCGAAGGCGCATACGCGCTCGTGGCGATGTCGAAGCAGGAACCGGGGCGGATCGTGGCGGTGCGGATGATCAGCCCACTCGTGATCGGAATCGGAGAAGGTGAGATGTTTCTCGCCTCCGACATCCCGGCGGTGCTTCATCGCACCCGTTCATTTGCGATCATCGAGAATGGTGAGATGGTCGACATGTCTCCTGAGGGCTGGCACATCGAGACCATCGATGGTGTTGCCGTCGAGCGCGAGTTGTTCGAAGTCGATTGGGATCCCGAGCAAGCCGAGCGTGGCGGTTATCCCCACTTCATGCTTAAAGAGATCTTCGAGCAACCGGCTGCGGCGACCGAGACGCTCAGTGGAAGGATCACCGAGGACGGCCGGGTCGAGCTGGACGGCGTCGACTGGCCGGACGGGTTTATCGAAGATCTGGATCAGATCTGGATCACGGCCTGTGGGACTGCCTTCCATGCGGGTCTGGTCGGTAAGGAGATCTTTGAGCGACTGCTGCGGATTCCGACCGAGGCTGCCTACGCCCATGAGATGCGGTATCGGGATCCGATCATCACCGGCACCACCATGACGCTGGCGGTGAGTCAGTCCGGAGAGACGGCCGACACTCTGGCGGCGGCCAACCTGGCCAAAGAGCGCGGTTCGAGGCTGATGGCTCTGACCAATGTTGTCGGATCGACATTGAGTCGTGATGCGGATGACGTGCTCTACACGCGGGCCGGTCCCGAGATCTCGGTTGCGTCCACCAAGGCGTATCTCACGATGCTCCTCGGCGAATACCTGTTGGCGCTGGCTCTGGGCGAGCGGCGAGATGCGTTCGATCCCGACGATCACGCCCACCTGGTCGACGCTCTGCGCCATCTCCCGGTCAAGATCGAGGAGGCTCTGGAGCGCGATGCCGAGGTGAGAGAGGTGGCCGACCGGTTCGTCGGCCACGACGATGTGTACTTCATCGGCCGAGGCCTCGACAGCGCAGTGGCGATGGAGGGGTCTCTCAAGATGAAGGAGATCTCCTACATCCACTCCGAGGCGATGCCCGCCGGCGAGTTGAAGCACGGCACCCTGGCTCTGGTCACCGAAGGCACGCCGGTAGTGGTGGTGCTCACCCAATCCGATGTATACGACAAGACGGTCTCGGCGATTCAGGAGGTCAAGGCGCGCGGCGCATTCGTGATAGCGGTGGCGTTCGAAGACGACGAGCAGATCACCAAACACGCAGATGAGGTGCTCCGCATTCCGCGAGTGCCCGATGTGCTGAGCCCGGTGGTCGCCATCGTCCCATTGCAACTGCTGGCGTACCACGTGGCTTTCGCCCGCGGTCACGACATCGATCAGCCGCGAAACTTGGCGAAGTCGGTCACAGTCGAATAGGACGCGCCCACCGAACGTCGGTGAAACGGTGTCGAGTATCCAGTACCGGAGCTGGTGGCGTCAGTGCGACGGGACGTTCCTGTTGCAGTCGTGCTCGGGTTAAGTCGAGTATCCAGTATCCAGCCTGATCGGCGAGGCTCTACTGGCTACTGGCTACTGGCTACTGGGCATCGGCACCCGATAGGCTCCCTGCCTCATGCGCATCATCGGAACCGGAATCGATTTGGCCGACATCGAGCGGGTCGGTCGCGTCCTCGCCAAGTACCCCCGGTTTGCCGAGCGGTGCTTTACCGAGCACGAGCGTGAGTACGCGTTCCGGTTCGCCAAGCCGGAGCGGCGCTTGGCGGCTCGTTTCGCCGGCAAGGAAGCGGTGATGAAATCGATGGGTACCGGCTGGCGTCGCATCCGTTGGAAAGACGTCGAGATCACCGGCGGAGGCAAACCCACGGTCAGGATCTACGGCACCGCTCTGAAGCGGGCCGAGGTGCTGGGAGTGACCGGCTTCGAAGTGTCGATCACCCACACCGACAAAGACGC
>JAZGCP010000006.1:0-2848 GCA_036477035.1 Acidimicrobiia bacterium
GACGATGGTGATTGCGGTGTTGATGAGAACCGCACCCAGCCAGTAACCCTCTTCTCGCTCGTACTTGTGATCGCATGAAGGACATCGATCGACCATCGTGCCCCAAGATTGGAAGACACCGCGGTGCCCACAATTGGGGCAGCGACGCATGGAGGCACGACCGATTCGACGTAGCACGGGCCGCATTCTCGCGCATCGCTACAGGTTCCCGGCCGTCAAGCCGATACACCGGCGATGCCCCTACCGCCCCAACCGATAGTCGACGTCGGCGACGTCGCAGAACCCGTCGCCGTCGAGAATGCCGGTGCTGGCGATTTGGTCGGGCAGCTTCTCGACGCCTGCATCTCCCGCGGTGCCTCCGATCTCCACATCACTCCGGGGAGTCCCCCGGTGGGCCGGATTTCCGGCGAACTCGTTCCCCTCACCGATGCCGTGTGGGGGGCCGAGGCGACCGAGTCCTTCTGTCGCGCCCTGGCTGGGAGTCACTGGGAAGAATTGGATCGAATGGGGACGACCGACTTTGGGCTGGCGCACCCCTCGGGCAACCGGTTCCGAGCGAGCGTGATGCGGCAGCGGGCCGGATATGCCGCGGTGTTGCGCCTCATCTCGGACACGTTGCTCACGTTCCACCAGATTGGACTCTCCGACACCGTCGTCGACCTGCTGAAGCGTCCCCGCGGCCTGGTGCTCGTCACGGGCCCGACCGGTTCCGGCAAGAGCACCACGCTGGCGACGATGATCGACTGGATCAACCAGAACCTCGACCACCACATCGTGACGATTGAGGATCCGGTCGAGTTCTACCACGGACACAAGAAGAGCCTGGTGACCCAGCGCGAGATCGGGGCGGACGTTCCCGACTTCCCCGAGGCGATGCGCCGGGTGCTCAGACAGGACCCCGATGTCATCATGCTGGGCGAGATGCGGGACCGCGAGACGATTTCGGCAGCCGTGAGTGCTGCCGAGACCGGACACCTGGTACTCGGAACACTGCACACGACCGGTTCGGCGACCACCGTAAGCCGGATCATCGACGCATTCCCGGGTTCCGAGCAGCCCCAAATTCGAGTGCAGCTGTCGATGTCGCTCGCCGCCGTGATCTCACAGGTACTCGTTCCGGCCAAGCAGACGCCCGACGGTGGAGGCGGTGGCCGGGTGGCGGCGCTGGAGGTGATGACGATGACGGCGGCGATCGCCAACCAGATTCGTAGCAACGATGTCAACAAGATCAACGACGTGATCCAGACCTCGCGCCATCTTGGGATGTTCCGGCTGGACGACCATCTGCACCAGCTGGTCGAAGACGGGCGAATCGAAGAGTCCGACGCGATCGTCTTCGCTCAGGACCCCCCCGCGCTTCAGGAGCGCTTCACGTACTGACCGGCTGGACCGGCGCGCATCAACTCTGCCTGAACCGCGGTCGCATCACCTACACGTCTAGCGCCGAGGTCACCACCTCGACGAGTGCCGGGCCCCGATGATTCAACGCCTGGTCGAGTACCTCGCGGAACGTATCTTTTGTTTCAGCTCGGAGACCCATGGCGCCGCAGGACCTCGCGTACTCGGCGAAATCGGGGTTGACCAGGTCGGTTTGCCACACCGGCCGGATCGCCGAAATCTGTTCCCGGCTGATCTTGCCGAGTTCCGAGTTGTTGAGGACGACGTGGGTGACGTCCATGTCGTATTTGACAATGGTCGTCAGCTCGGCGAGGTACTGCCCCAGCCCACCATCGCCCGAGATCGAAATGATGGGTCGGCTGCCTCGGGTGGCCGCCCAGCACCCGATGGCGGCAGGCAGTGCAAACCCGATCGATCCGAGATAGCCCGACATGAGCACGTCCTGATCCGAGCCGCTTTCGAAGTAGTGGCCGAAGGAATACGTGTTGTTGCCGACGTCGACCGGAAGCACGGCGTCGTCGGGGACGAGGTCGGTCATCACCTCGAAGATCGCCGCCGGGTGCATGCGTCCTTGTTCGTCGGTGAGCACCGACCGCCGCGCCTTCTCAGCCCTCCACCGCTCCCATCGTGCCGCTATGTCGGTCCGGACGGCGGGACGATCCATTGCCGGGAGAGCCTGCCGGAGTAGGCGGACCGTCGTTGCAATCTCGCCCCACAACGGAATGTCAACCGGATGGAACTTTCCGAGCGTCATCCGATCGAAATCGACCTGGATTGTCGGTTTCTTCTCTGAAATCCCAGTGTGATTGGAGAACGAGGCGCCCAGCACCAGCAAGGCGTCGCTTCGCCCCATGACCGCCGAGCCGACCGGTGTTCCCGAGCGGCCCAGCACTCCTGCCGCCAGCGGGTGATTGTCGGCGACGAGTCCCTTCGCCTTGAACGTCGTGATGATCGGCGCATCGAAGTGCTCGGCTAGAGCGACGATCTCCGAACGATGCTGACGCGCCCCGTGGCCGGCGATGATCACCGGTCGCTCGGCCTCGGTCAGCAGGGTGATGGCCCGCTCCAGGTGTTGCAGCGGGGGAGTGATCTGCGCAGGCGCAACCCTCCCGTCCTTGGGCGGTCGCAGCTGGTCGCTACGACCCGGCAGCTCCTGGATTTCGTCGGGAAACACGAGGTGGGCGACGTCGCGGTTGATGATGGCGTGCTTGATGGCAAGCGCCATGAGTTCGGTTGCGTTCTCGGCGCTCAACACCGTTTGGGTCCACTCGGCGACGGCCGAAAAGGCTTCCGTCAGCGGCAGCTCTTGGAACGCCCCCGGACCGAGCACTTGAGTCTGGACCTGCCCGGTGAGTGCCAGGATCGGCGCCCGATCGACCTTGGCATCCCACAGTCCGGTGAGAAGATTGGTTGCTCCCGGACCGGCGATCGAGAAGCAGGCCGCCGGAGA
>JAZGCP010000060.1:0-5436 GCA_036477035.1 Acidimicrobiia bacterium
TCCGAACTGGAAGAGGTCTCGGTGGAACCGATCGAGGCGCCGTCGTTTCAGGTCCTTTCCTAAACCACACTGATGTGATTCGGGTGATAGCCTGGACTCACCCGTGCATCTGAAGACACTCACCCTCGTCGGATTCAAGTCGTTTGCGGATCGCACCCGGATCGAATGTGAGCCGGGTGTGACCGTCGTCGTCGGCCCAAACGGGTCGGGGAAGTCGAACATCGTCGATGCGATCGCTTGGGTCCTGGGGACCCAAGCAACGAGCACGCTGCGTACCGAGAAGATGGAGGACGTGATCTTTGCGGGGACGGCGACACGCCCCGCCCTCGGCCGCGCCGAGGTGTCCCTGACGCTCGACAACGACTCCGGAAGACTCGCCCTCGATCTTCCGGAGGTCACGGTGACGCGACGCTTGTACCGAGACGGCACCAGCGAATACGAGATCAACGGGGCCCCTTGCCGTCTGCTCGATATCCAGGAGATGCTCGGCGACAGCGGAGTGGGGCGCCACCAACACGTACTCGTTGGTCAGGGTCGGGTCGACAGTGTGCTCAACGCCGGTCCCGAGGAGCATCGGACCATCATCGAAGAGGCGGCCGGGGTCATCAAGCACCGGCATCGTCGCGACCGTTCGATCCGTCGGCTGGAGGCCACCGACATCGACCTGGCGCGGCTCAAGGATCTCCTTGCAGAACAGCAACGCCTGATGCGGCCGCTCAAGCGGCAGGCGAAAGCGGCGGCGCAGCACGACTCCGTCAAGGAGGAGTGGCGCTCACTGCGACTGTGGCTTGGCGCCGATCAGCTTCGAACCGTGCGGGACCGGCTGGCCGAGATTGCGGTTACCTCGGCCGCTACGGACAAAGAACTCGAAGATGCGGTGACCGAGCGCGACCAGATCACCGCTTCGCTGGGAGGTTTGCAGGGTGCTGCAGGGGAGACCGGTGAGGCCCTGGATCGCGACACAACTGCGGTAGCGCGGTTGGAGACGACGGCCGAACGCCTGCAACGGATCGCTCTCGTCGCCCGAGAACGCCGTCTCGGGCTCGAACGACGCCTGGTTGGCGCTTCGGAGAGGCGGGGCGATCTCGAATTGGAGCGGGAACAGCTGGTGGAGTCGATCGCCACCGCTCGAGGCGAAGAAGCATCGGCGGTGGAGACCGCCGAGCGTCTGGCGATAAACCTGCGGGCACTCGAGGACGAAGAGCGCTCTCTGGCCGATGCAGATCGCCTGCCGGCCGACGGCCTGGCAGCTTCCCTGCAGGGGGATCTTGCCTCGCTCGAAGCTGCCGCGGTGCGTGACGACAGGGAGTCGGCCGATCTGGCGCGTCGTCGCGGCGCAGTGGCGGCCTTGATCGACGAGGAGGTCGTCGAGGCAGGAAGACTTGCAGAGGAGCGGGATCGGGTCGCGATGTCACAGGCGGCTTCCGAGCAGGCGCTCGAGAAGCTGCGCGCTGCGCTTGGGCTCGATGAGTCGGTGGTGACCGAGGCGAACGAGACACTCCGCCTCGCCGATCGAGCCATCGCCGCCGCAACCGCCCGCGTCGAGGCGCTGGTGGCAGCCCGTGCCGGCTTCGCCGACCCGGAGACGCGAACCACCGCCGCGGAGATGGACTCGATCGTGGGGACGATCTCGGCTCGACTCGACGTACCACCAGATCTTGCCGCCGCGATGGATGCTGCTCTCGGATCCTGGGCCGACGCCTTCGTTGCCGGGGACATCGCCGATGTAATCGCAGCCGCCGGAGTGTTCAAGGAGTCGGGGAGAGGTGGGGTCTCATTCGTCGCCCCACTCGGTGGTCGCAGCGTTCCGGCGCGGATCGCCACCGCAGAAGTGGATGCCGACGCTCTCATCGATCGCCTCGGTCCCGCCGCCGACGCGGCTCTGGCGGCGACGTTGCTGGGCGACGTCGCCCTTGTCGGCTCCTGGACCGCCGGAGCCGAGTTGGTCTCGATCCATCCCGAGATTCGAGCGGTCACCGTGGAGGGCGATCTGGTCACGGCTGCCGGGATCGTCGCGGCCCACCCGCATGGTGCCGGTTCGGCGGTGATCGAGGCGGCCCGGGCGGCTATCGCCGACGCTGAAACAGATCATGCCCGTGCCGCAAGCCATGTCGTGACCGCCGCCCGGCAGCGTGAAAGGTCGGCGCAGGCAGTCGAGACCGCCGCTCTGGAATTCGACGGCTTCCGGCGCCGGGTGGCCGGGATCGACGAGGCGGTCGGCCTGCTCGACCGCTCGCGAGGCGAACGACAGGCCGAAATGGAGAGACTCGACGGCCGGGCCCGCACTCTGGCGGAGGCGGCGGCAACCAGGGTGGAGCGGGTGGCCGGTTTGCGTACCCGACTCGCCGGAATCGAGGGGATTGGTTCGGTCGCCACCAGCGCCCTCGAAGACCTTTCCCGTCGGCGTGAAGAAGTTGCCCGTCGGCGTGAAGAAGCTCGGCACCGGCTCCAAGAAGCGGCCTCGGTGGCGGCCGCGGCAGCAGAGCGTCGGGCGTTGATGGAGTCCCGGGTCGTCGAGCTGGCGACGTTGTTCGATGCCGACGACGAGCCGATAGAGCCCGACACCCTGGCGCGGCTCACCAAGGTGGACGAGCAGGCGGTGAGAGCGCGGGCCGCCGTCCGGGTTCATATCGAATCTCTACGGGAACGGCAGCGGAGCCTGCGTGATGAGGCCGGAGACGCTGGCTCCAAGCTCGAGGCGGCCCGCACCCGGCGGGATCTTCTCGGCGACGTGGCGGCGGAGGCTCGTGAGCATGCTTCGGCGTTCGCCGTCGAAACGGCCGAACTCACGGTCCGGGAGGAGGCGATCGGTGACGCGCTTCGGAGGGACGCCGACGCAGACGAGGATGAGGCGCTGGCGACGCCGCGGCCCGACTTTGAGCAGTCGGTCGACCCCCAAGCACAGCTCGAGTCACTGGAGGCGAAGGTCAAGCGTCTCGGTCCGATCAATCCGCTGGCGGCCGCCGAGTACCAGGAGCTGGAGGAGCGAGCGACCTTCCTCGAAGGCCAGTTGGAGGATCTGGACGAGTCGCGATCCGAACTACGAAAGGTGATCAGCGCGCTGGACGAGGAGATAGGTCGGCTGTTCCTCGACGCATTCGACGAGATTGCTGGTCACTTCTCGGAGAACTTCTCGGTGCTGTTCCCCGGCGGTACCGGGAAGATCACCTTGTCCCATCCCGATGACCCACTCGCTACCGGGGTGGACATATTTGCTCAACCGATGGGCAAGAAGGTCGATCGGCTCCAATTGCTCTCCGGGGGAGAGCGGTCGCTTGCCGCGCTGGCGTTCCTGTTCGCCGTGTTCCGCTCCCGGCCCAGCCCGTTCTACATTCTCGACGAGGTCGAGGCAGCCCTCGACGACGCCAACCTGCATCGGTTCCTGCGTTTGGTCGCGACCCTGCGGGATACGTCGCAGCTCGTCATCGTTACCCATCAACAACAGACGATGGAGGCTGCAGACGTGCTCTACGGTGTCACCATGGAACCGGGCGAAAGTAGCCGAGTGCTCGCCAAGCGAATGGCCGATCTCATCCCCCGAGCGTGACTCTCTACCTGCTGGCGGCGTTGGTGGTGGTGGCTGCCGTGGTGGGGTGGGTGATTGTTCGACGGGGCTTCGTTTCTGATCCGCTGATCCGCCGTGACGCCCCGACGCTCGACACGCCTGCGGTCGCTCGGCCCGGTCTTGGTACTCGCCTCGGAGGAGTATTCGGTCGTCCGGTCGACCCGACCTTCTGGGATTCGCTCGAAGAAGCCCTGATCGTTGCCGACGTCGGTGTGGCCACCGCGTCGACGATCGTTTCGCAGGTTCGGCGCGGCGAACCTGCCACCCCGCAGGAGGCTCGTGCCACCCTCCGGCAGATCCTCATTGACGAACTCGGAGTCGCCGATAGGTCGTTGGCTGCGGACGGCCAACCGGCGATTCTCGTGATTGTGGGGGTAAATGGGTCAGGCAAGACCACGACAATCGCCAAACTCGCCGCGTGGTACATCGCCGGGGGAAGGTCGGTGCTGGTCGCCGCGGCCGACACTTTCCGGGCCGCGGCGGCAGAGCAGATGATTCTGTGGGGCGACCGCATCGGTTTCGACGTCGTGAGAGGTGCAGAGGGGGCAGATCCGGCGGCGGTGGCGTTCGATGCCCTGTCGGCGGCCCAGGCCAGGGGCGCAGACGTTCTGATGGTGGACACCGCCGGCCGGCTGCATTCGAAACAGAATCTGATGGATGAACTCGCCAAGGTGGTGAGGGTATTGCGGCGCGAACGGGGATCCGTCGATGAAATCCTGCTCGTTCTCGACGGCACGATCGGACAGAACAGCATCTCCCAGGCAAGGGCATTCACTGCGAGTGTGGGTGTTACCGGCATTGCGATCACCAAACTCGACGGCTCCGCCAAGGGCGGAGTGGTGTTGGCGGTCGAACGTGAACTCGGGATCCCCCTCAAGCTGGTTGGAGTCGGCGAAGGCCCGGGTGACCTGCTTCACTTCGATCCGACCAGATTCGTCGACGACCTGCTGGGAGAGGCATGACTGACGAACTCATCGAGCAGGCTCGTGCCCGTGCCGAGCACGCATACGCCCCCTTCTCGAAATTCAGAGTGGGGGTGGTGGTCGTGGCAGATGACGGCACCACCTATGAAGGGGCCAATGTCGAGAACAGTGCATACGGGTCTGCCATGTGTGCCGAGGCCACTGCAATCGGCAATGCCGTGAGCCACGGAGTGCGCAAGATCGACACCGTCGTTGTCGCGTGCATCGACGCCGACGAACCCGGCTACCCGTGCGGAAACTGTCGTCAGCTGATGATCGAGTTCGGGGTGGAGCGAGTGGTCGTCGACGGCCCCAACGGGGTGATCGAGCACTCGCTGGAAGAGTTGATCCCGTATGGCTTTCGGTTGGAGAGTCCCTAGTCGTTAGTCGTTAGTCGTTAGTCCTTAGTCCTTAGTCCTTAGGAAGAGGCGGGCAATCGCCTCGCTGCGCTCGGCGGATCATTCTTACTGGTGACTGGTGACTGGTGACTGTTAGCTACAGATTTGCGGGTGCGCCTCCGATACCGATGTCATGACGACCAGGGTGCAACGCGATTGGAAAGTAACGACGGGCTACCGGGTCCTGTTGCGGATCGGGTGGGCGGCCATCGCCGTGGCAATCTACTTTGCCACCGCGGCCGCGATGCTCGATTCGGTGGGGGTGTGGATGCTTGTGGCCGGTTTGGCCATTGCCGTCATGCTGCTGGTAGGTGTGCTCCCCGAACCGGTACCGCGCGATCTCATCATCGGGCGCAGGAATCGAGTGGATTCGAAATAGTCGTTAGTCGTTAGGGATTAGTCATTAGGCAGAAGGCTCAGTCGCCATGCCTAATCCCTAATACCTAACCCCTCGCCTTTAGCGCCTCGATCAACTTGGGCAACACGCTGTGAACGTCGCCGACTATGCCGA
>JAZGCP010000061.1:0-12470 GCA_036477035.1 Acidimicrobiia bacterium
GTGGATCGGACGGCGTCAGGATGGCGAATTCTCTGGCAAATGATCCATCCGGCGTCGCCATCTTGACGCCCGGCAGTTGCTGGAGACGCTTTGCCAGGTAGTGCGCCTTCTGCACCGATTGGCTGCCTACGTCGGCGAGACCGGCAGGACCGAGCCATGCCAAATGAATTGTGGCGGCGATCGCGTTGAGCGACTGGTTGGTGCAGATGTTCGACAAGGCCTTCTCGCGACGGATGTCCTGTTCGCGTGCCCGGAAGGTGAGCGTGTATGCGGTTCTACCGGCGGTGTCGACGGTCTTGCCTACGAGCCTTCCCGGAATCTTGCGCATCAGAGCCTCGGACACGGCGAAGACACCCAGAACCGGGCCACCAAACGACATGGGGTTGCCGTACGGCTGTCCCTCGGCAAATGCAATGTCGAACCCGGCATCTCCCGGACTACGGAGCACGCCGAGGGTCATGGGGTCGATTCCGGCTATCGCCAGCGCGTCGTTTTCTGTGGCCACGCTGCGAGCCGCGTCGTAGTCCTCGATCACACCCAGATAATTTGGCTGCGACATGACGATTGCCGCCGGCTCCGGCACCCCTTCGGCCGTCCACACGGTATGACCGCCGACGAGCGGATGTTCCACCACTTCGATGCCGCGGGCGTGGGCAAAAGTGGCGATGATCTCCCGCGTGTGAGGATGCACCCCACGCGATACCCAGACCGCGGAGCGCCTCTTGTGAGCCACGGCGAGGTTTATCGCCTCCAGGCCGCTGGACGGGCCGTCGTACAACGAGGAATTCGACACCGGGAGGCCGGTCAGCGTGGCGATCATCGACTGGTATTCGAACAACATCTGCAGCACGCCTTGCGACAGTTCGCTCTGATATGGCGTGTACGACGTGACGAACTCGGGACGCATCGTCAGCGAACGCACCACCGGCGGAAGATAGTGGTCGTAGATGCCGCCGCCAGCGAAGGTCACCAGCTCAGATCGGTTGCGGGCTCCCAGGCGGTTGATGTGGTCCATCACCTCCATCTCCGACAGGGGGGCGGGAAGTTCCAGCGGCGCAGCAGGCCGGACCGCATCGGGGAGATGGGCAAAGAGGTCCGAGATTTCTGTCAGATCGAGGTGGTCCAGCATCCGGGCGACATCGTTCGACGTGTGTGGTGTGAAATCCATGTCAGCGGGCGATGAAGGGGGGTTCGACGATTGCAGCCGTGCGCCAGGTACCTCGAATATCGACCTCGAGTGTGGATGCTCCATCCGGTGGTGGCGGACTCAGGTAGCCCATGCCGATGCCCGCCTCTAGCTCGGGGCTGAAATTGCCGCTGGCTACAGAACCCGTGGAATCGCCACAACGCATTCGGTATCCGTGACGAGGAATGGTGCGGCCTTCGAAGCGGAACCCGATGAGCCGCTTTGCCGGCCCCGCGGCGCGTTGCGATTCGAGCGCTTCCTTGCCGACGAAGCCGTGGTCCCAACCGACAACCCAATCGAGGCGGGCTTCCAGGGGCGAGATACTGCGATCGAGATCCTGACCCCAGAGGGGGTATCCCATCTCGAGCCGCAGGGTGTCCCGGGATCCGAGGCCGCACGGGGTGGCGCCGGCGTCGAGGAACTGTTCGAGGATGGGTTCTCCGGCATCGGCGGCAACCATGATCTCGGCCCCGGGCTCGCCGGTGTATCCGGTCCCGGCAGCGGTGACCGATCCCGAGGGGCCGAGGTTGTCGATGAGTCGGAAACGACCGGGCTTGGAACCGAGCACCTCCTCGACCAGGGAGGGCGCCTCCGGCCCTTGGATTGCGAGCAGCACCGACTCTCCTTGCAGATCGGTCACCGAAACGTCGGTGTCGGCCTCATCGGCAAAAGTGCCCATCACGACATCGTGGTTGGCACCGTTGGGCAGGATTATGAAACGCTCGTCTTCGAGCCACCAGATGATGATGTCATCGATGACCCCTCCGTCGGACGTCAGCATCATTGTGTATTGGGCGCGGCCCGGCGTGATGCGAGTCGGGTCGTTGCACAGGAGGCGTGAGATCAGCTCGTCGGCACCGGTGCCCGACAATTCGAACCGACCGAGGTGTGAGACGTCGAAGATGCCGCATCCGGTGCGTACCGCCCGATGCTCGGTGAGGGTTCCCTCGTACTGGAGTGGCATTTCCCAGCCGCCGAAATCGGTGAAACGTGCGCCCAGACGCTCGTGCACGGCATGCAGCGGGGATCTCGAGTCGGACACGGTCAGATGCTAGACGCCCTGCTGGGCTCGCCCGGTTGGCCTCAGGAAGCCTCTGATTCTCCCAAGTTGATCACCTGGACCGGTCCGGGGATGCGAGTCGGAGTGGGCTGCTCATCGAGGTGATCTGGTGCTTCCAGACCGTATTTGATGAGCAGGTGCAGGTAATCCCGCTGGTAGAAGACCTTGCAGTTGATCGCCGGATGGTGCTCCTTGAGGAGCCGAATCTTGCGGTTCTTCTTGGTGACCAACTTCTGGTTCATGGTCGTGATTTCGATGTACAGATTCTCATCGGGCAGGAAGAAGTCGGGGGTGAAGTGAGACGTCGGCTCACCGTCCTCGTCGAATTCGACGGCGAAGGCAGTCGGTTCATACTCCCACTGCAGGCCGTAGAAGTCGAGGAGTAGGGCAAACTGACGCTCGCTGTCGTGAGCGAAGGTGACGTCGTCTGCAGCGGTCTGGAAGTCGACGGTCAGGTCTATGCCTCCATACGAGCCGGTGTCAACGCGGTCACACTGGCATTCTCGTCGGCGTCGGGGAAAAGTCGGTGGATTTCGCCTACCAGTTCGGCATGCACCGGGCCCACCGCGATGCCAAAGACGCCTTGTCCCCGACGAAACACGTCCACCACCTCGTCTGCGCTGTGGGCGGCAAAGATGGTGATGCCATCGCTCAGCAGCGTGACGTCGGTCAACGGGTTTTCACTCTCCAGTTGCTCGCGCAGCAGGTCCATCGCGGTGCGGATCTTCTTCAGGCTCATACCGGCGTCGAGAAGTCGCTTGACCACCCGTAGCTGGACGATGTCCTGGAACGAGTACCGGCGGTGCGAGCCGGACCCTTGAGCGGATTGGAGAGATGGAACCAGAAGATCGGTTCGAGCCCAGTAATCCAACTGGCGGTATGTGATTCCGACGATCTTGCACACCTGCGGTGCACGAAATCCCTGCCCGTCGGTCCCACCGACGTTGGCCACGTCCTTCGACACTGTGTCTCACCTCTCCCCAGAGCTTACACGTAGGTAATTCCCGCTCGGAAACTACGGGGATGAAGTTAGGAAGATTGGGAGATACTTGTCAACAACCCCTGTGGACAAGTCCTCGGGGCGGGTGGTGCGGCCGTACGCATTCTGGTGCCGCTATCCGTGTGCGATCGAGCGCAATCGTTCCACCTGGTCGCTGGAACCAATGGCGATGAGGGTATGTCCGGGGCGAATCATTGCTTCCGGATGTGGGTTGAATTCGATCTCTCCGTCCGGCGATTCGAGGGCCAGCACCTGGGCACCGCTCAGACCGCGAATGTCGGCGTTGCACAGCAATTGCTCTGCCAGCACTGACCCCTCCCCCACTTCGAACCCCTCGATGCGCAATTCCATGAGCTTTCCATGGAGGATGACATCCACGAACTCGTCGAGGCGAGGTTCGGCGGCGAGGGCCGCCAGCCGGTGCGCTCCCACCAGCTGCGGAGATACCACTCGATCGGCACCGGCGAGCCGCAACTTGTCTCGGGCTTCGACCTCGTTCGCCCTCGAAATCACGGGGATATCCTGGCGTCGGCTCTTGGCCGACAGCACTATGACCAGGTTGTCGCTGTCCTCGCGGACGCAGGCAATCAGCGCCCGGGCTAGGGGGGCAGGGCGGCGTCGTTGCCGGTCTGGGTGGGTGGTGGTCCGACGTTGTTGCCATGGTGTGCTGTTCTCATGACGTTTCCGGAAAGCTCGCCCCGTTGCGCGGCCACGATCGACCGCCTACCACCACTCGAGCAGTCGACCAGCACCAAATATCGAAGCGAAGCTGCCGAACGCTCCGAACAGGGCCAGGGCGCGGGAACCTCCGGGAGAGAGCGCCGACCACCGCCTCTGGCATCGCCTTGATCGGCCGAGAATCACGACGCTGGCGAAACCACACCCCCCAAGGCCAACCCGACCACATCACTTACACCGATGCCGACACCTGGCCACGACAGCAAGCCGCGATCCGAGAACTCGCAATAGAGACCGGACAGCGGCCACTCGCTGATGCAATCGGAATCGCGGAACGCACACTTCGTGACCTGATCAAAGGCAAACGCCCTACGCGTACAGTCCGAAATCGCGTTAGCTGCTTCCTGACGCGACCACTCAAAGAGTGAGGAGCCTTGCAGTGATACGCGACGGAACCCAGCAGACCCGATGGTCCTCTGGGCCCCATTCGTTCTAGATACACCGGCCTTTCGCGGCCGTACTGCTCGATGATTAAACGCGTTGCCTGCGTACCCCACCCGAGACATTGGGCCGCATTGGCGAGGCTCATCGGTACTGATTCCTGAATGGAGCTACTCGATATTCAATTAGGAGGAAGAACAGTATCCGACTCCTGATTAACAGATTCTGTCCTGCCTCAGTCGCCGATGGCTGTGTGGATCAGCCTCGATGCCATCAACCCGTACTGCACTGAACCCGACCTGCGGGCAATAAGAGAGTCGACTTCGCTGAGGGCCCACTTTCTCCGTTTTGAGGTCGGTGTTGCACGGGCCAACTCGTCAAGCACCCAGTGATTGTTACCCATTCTGGCCCGGTTCTGAAAGGAAGTGGTTCCACCGCGGCCAGACGCGAACACAGGGATTGATACAGCCAAGGGGGCTGTAGGTGCGAGGTCCCCCCGGACTATGTCCCGCTTTCCTACGCTTGACCACCACGTTCGCGCATCGTTGGGAGAATGGCCGATGCCGCAGCCACCAACGATCACAGGTCAGCCGGCAGTCGCTTGCCTTGGGCCAGGATCGGCGAGCTTTGCAGCGAGTGGCCCGGTGATCGCCATCAACAGAACGTATGCCGCGGCGAGCGCAGGAAGTTCTGCGGCCCCGGGAACCCCGCCGGCCAATCCGGCGATGATGATGGAGAACTCACCTCTCGCCACCAGGGTGAGCCCCGTCCGCCGCCGTCCAGCCGGCCCTATGCCACGACGTTTCGCGGCCCACCAACCGGTGATGAGCTTCGTGGCGGCAGTCACGACTCCGAGAAACAAGGCGACCAGCAACACACCTGGGATCTCCCCGGGGTCGGTCGACAAACCGAAGAAGACGAAGAAGACCGCGGCGAAGAGATCCCTCAACGGTGCCAGGAGAGCGTCGGCCCGGGCCGCTGCCTTACCGGACAAGCTGATCCCTACGAGGAATGCTCCCACCGCTGCAGAAACGTTGACCCCTTCCGCTAATCCGGCCACGACCAGGGTGAGGCCGAACACGGTCAGCAGGCTCACCTCATCGGAGCGGTGGAAAACCAGCGCTCCGATGAGGTCGCCATGTCGATATGCGACAAAGATCGCAGCAGCCACGACGGCCATCGCAAAGCCGACGGTGAGCACAGCCCCGCTGGTGCTCCCGCCCAACGCCAGGACTGCCAGGATCGGCAGCAGGATCGCCATCGCCAGATCCTCGAACACGAGGATCGACAGAACCACCGGAGTCTCGCGGTTACCGATCCAGCCTAAATCGTTCAGCAGCTTGGCACTGACTCCGGTCGACGAGATGTAGGTGACCCCACCCAGAAAGAGGGCGGGTGTCAAACCCCAGCCAAGGACCATGCCGGCGACGAATCCGGGGGTGAAGTTGAGGCCCAGGTCGACAAGCCCGGCCGGCGCCACCGAGCGCACCCCCGCCACTAGTTCCTTCGCCGAGTACTCGAGACCCAGCATCAGCAGGAGGAAAATCACGCCGAGCTCGGCTCCAACCTCGATGAACTCCTCCGAAGTCACCACCGGCACCAACCCGCCTTCTCCCAAAGCCAACCCGGCGAGGAGATAGAGAGGTATCGGGGAGATCGCCAAGCGACTCGCCAGTCGGGCAAGTATCCCGAGGCCGAGCACGACCGATCCCAGCTCGACGAGGAATTGGGCTCCTTGGTCCACCCGGCACTAGCCGGCCGTCAGGAGCTGAAAGACAGACTTGATGCCTTCGGTGGTGCCTACGACGACCAGCGTGTCAGAGGGCTCCACCTGAAACCCCGGACCAGGAGCCGGATGCGCCTGATCCCCGCGTATCACTGCCACCACAGACACACCCGTACGAGTCCGGATGCGGGCGTCCCCGATCGTCTTGCCCGCATACGGAGACTCGGCATCGATTGTCAGCCAGTCAATCGCCAGCCCTTCAATGCGCTGCTGCAGGTCTACCAAGTTCTCGATCACACTCGACCCGCCCAAGGCTTCGGAGAGAGCGTGACTGTCCTCATCGGAGAGGTTGAGACTCATTGTCGCCGCATCCGGATCTTCCGGTGTGCAGACGAATAGCTCCCGACGTCCCGACCGATGATGCACCACACCGACGCGGCTTCCGTCCTCAGCCGTGAAATCGAATCGGAGACCAACCCCTGGCAGAGCCGTCTCCTCGATCCTGGGCATTGCTTGGCCTCCCACTGCTCGGTCACTCCATCCTACGGAGACATGCACGCTAGCCACACCCAAGGCGCCTGCGCACGGCGCCGGGATTACTTGGTGGGATCTAGCTGGATCTCGCCATAGATGTCGGAACCGACTGCATTCGCCACGTGGTCGGCAAGCATCGGGTGACTCGAATCCAAGATGAAGTGCGTAAGAAGTGTCTCCGGAGGACAACAGGCGTCGAGCAGGATCAATAGAGCCGGAACTGTGAGCGTACGCACCGAAACCCCTGTCGCCTGAGTCACATCGCCGGCCACCTCGTAGTAGTCAGAGCGATGGTTGGAAAGCTCTACCGGGAGCTGTCGCGACGCTCATGGACAATTCGAGGCCGAGACGCGTCGAGGGGGTATCGAGAGCCGAATGCCTTTATGGATAGGAACCGGATCGGCAGGTCCATGAGGCGGACCGGGCCGTGAGGAGCGTCGCCTTCGAACTGGAGTGCGTCACCGGGCGCGAGCACGTAGCGGGCGGTGCCGTAGCCGTATTCCATCTCGCCTTCGAGCATGTACAGGAACTCAGCGCCCTGGTGCTGATACGGCGGAAAGACCTCCGATTGCTTGGTCAACGTGATCAACACCGGCTCGAGCGGCGGATTGGGGCCGCGGAGGGAGCCGAGCAGCCGGTATCGGTGGCCGGCACGCGGCTCGCCGATGTGCTCGATGTCGATTCCTTCGTCAGCTGCAACGAAGATGGCGTCTCGTTCCTCCTCCATTCCGCGAAAGAAGGCGGTGACCGGCAACGACGCCGCCCTGCCCCCCTAGCCCGGCAATCAGCGCCCGGGCCCTGGCGATCCCAGCCGCATCGAGAATCTCGTTGCGAGTGGCGTCACCTTCGATCACCAGTGCACCCGCGTCCCGGGCGGCCTGCACCGCCGCAGGGTCCAATTCGATGACAGACACCGGCACAGCTTCGGCTCGGAGCGCCTGCCAGGTTTGGGACCCGACACGGCCGAAGCCTGCCACGATGACGTGGCCTTCGAGTTGGTCGATCTCTCGTGTCATGCGTCTCCGACGAAGGTCCCCGCCAAGGAAGCGCTCGAGCGCTATCTCGAGCGCGGTACCCGCAGTGTAGAGAGCAGCTCCTACGCCGACCACGATGAGGCCGGTCGTCAGAAATCGGCCGGCGCTGCTCAACGGGAACACCTCGCTGAAACCCACCGTCGAGATGGTGAGCACCGTCATGTAGAGCGCGTCGCCGAACGGTGCGCCTTCGATGATGACAAATCCGACGGCTCCGCCGAAAGTGATGAGGATGAGAATCGCCAGCGAAGCCGCCAGGCGGCGCTCTCTGGTCACTGGGGCGGGGTGTGCCCAGACTCGTCGAAGTCTTCGGGGGTGATAGTGTCGAGGAAGGATCGGAATCTGGCGACCGCCTCCTCCTCGTCTTCGTCACGAATCTCCACTCCGGCCTCGTCGAGCACGCCGGGGAACACCAAGATTGGGGCATCGGTGCGGGCGGCGAGAGCGATCGCGTCCGACGGTCGCGACGAGACGGTGATCTCGGAGTCCTCGCGAGTGAGGACGAGATCGGCGTAGTAGATGCCGTCTCGCAAATCGGTCACTACCACCCGATCCACTGTTGCATCCAGTTCTTCCAAGATCGTGCTCAGCAGGTCGTGGGTCAACGGTCGCGGCGGCTCGACACCCTCGAGAGCGAGCGCAATGGCTGTGGCCTCTCCGGCGCCGATCCAGATCGGCAGATAGCGGTCTCCGCCCCGCTCACGCAGCAGCACGATCGGAGTGTTGCTCGGCAGCTCGATTCGCACTCCGATGAGCTCGACGGGAACGCTGTCGTTGCTCATGGCTCCAGCCTATCAGCGGCTGTCCGAAACACCTCACGGGCCAACATGTCCGGGTCGGCTTGGAACGCCGCCAGATCGAGAACGGCCCACAGGCTGCGAAGATTGCGATAGCGGCCTTCCCAGTCGAGTCCATATCCGAGCAGGAATTCGTCACCGACCTCGAAGCCTCGATAGTTCAGATCCACGTCGACGATGCGTCGGGTCGTCTTGTCGATCAGCGTCGCCGTGGCAATCGAGGCGGGGTTGCGGGTTTCGAGGAGTCCGAGCAGATACGAAAGCGTGAGCCCGGTGTCGACGATGTCCTCCACGACGATGACGTGGCGGCCGGCGATGGAGGTGGCCGAATCGACCTTGATTCCGACTCGCCCTTCGGTGCCAAACCGGGTGAGGCTCAGGAAGTCGATTTCGATGTCGGGCGACAGGCGACGCGATAGGTCGGCGAGGAACGGCACCGCACCATTCAGAACGCCGAGCAGGATCGGGTCCTTGTCCACGTAGTCGGCTGCGATGCTCACACCGAGCTCGGCGACCCGAGAGGCGATCGCTTCGGCGCTGACGACTTCGGTCAGGTTGCTCACGGGGTGCCACCGAGAATCGATGGAAGCAAGTCCAGGTAGTTCTCGACCAGTACCTTCGTCAGCGGTGTTGGTTCGTTCGGGTCGCGGGGGCCGGGGTCGAGCGGACGGGGGACATCCATCCGTGTTTGGTACCACTCCGGAAAGGCGCGGGCGAGCTCGGTGCCGGCCACGGCCGAGTAGAAGTGGTCGCGCGGTCCCAGAGCCGTCAGGCCCCAGGCGAGCAGCTCGCGGGTTGCGACGCGACGTCCCGACGAGCCGAGCACGACTGCGATGAGCCCGCTGGGCCCGGTGTCGACGTATGAGAGCAGGACCTGTCCCGCGGCAGCAGTGTCGCCGGTCTTGAGGCCGGCATATCCGGGGAAAAGTCCCAGCAACCGATTGGTGGAGTCGATCGCGATCACCCGGTCGCCTTGGAACCAGGTGAGGTGCTTGATACGCATCACGTGCTTGAGATCCTCGAATTGGAGCGAGTACATGCCCATTGCCACCAGATCACGCGGCGTGGAGACGTGACCCGGGACGTCCAGGCCATTGGGGGTCTTGAAGACCGTGCTCGTCATGCCGAGTTCGGCTGCCTTGGTGTTCATCAGCTCGATGAAGGTGTCGGCGTCGCCGGAGACGTGCTCGGCGAGAGCAACTGCAGCGTCGTTCCCCGACTGGATCATGATGTTGGTGAGCAGGTCGTAGACGAGCCAGACCTCTCCGGAGAAGACCTCCGGCTGTCCGTCGTAACCGATGGGAGTAGCGGCCGCGTTCGGGCTCACCGTCACCTCCTCCTGCAGGCCAACCCTCTCAACGGTGACGATCGCCGTCATCAGCTTGGTGATCGAGGCGAAGGGCCGAGGCGTATCCGGATCGAGCGAGCCGACTTCTGCATCCTCACGCTCCGACCAGACGATCCAGGCTGTGGCGTCGATGAGGGGTGGAGGTGGCACCGGGAAGCTCTTTATGGGCGGCATCGGCAGCCGGAGCGGTTTGAGCGAAGCGGCGTCGGTCGGGCCGGGGAGGGCGAGCGCAAGCGAGAGGGCAAGGGCGGCGATCATGTGGTGTTTCCGATCAGCGTCCGAGCAGCGTGCGCAGCTCGCTCCTCACCATGGTCTCCTGAAGTTCCCGGGCCGCTTGAGCAACGTCGGCGAGAACCTCAGCGGCCTGCTGGAGGCTGGTCGGACTTGCGTGGCGCAGGAGCGGTCCGGTGAGTTGGCGGAACAGATCGACCTCACGGTTGGCTGCGGTCCGAATCGACCGCAGATGGCGGGCTTCGAGTCCGTGGCTGACCAGTCGCTGGGCGGCGCGAGCGATGGCGACGGCGTCATCACCGAAGGTCTCGAGCCCGGAAGCATCAATGTCTGGTTTGAGCACGCCATGTCCGAGGAGATCTTGCACCAGTCCCGCCGGTACGCCGGCGGTTTGGGCGAGTTGATCCCTGTCGAAGCGGACGGTGCTCGTTGCAAAATAAGTCTCAGGCGGCGGTCCGCCACGGGGAGCAGAGGTCGGCTCGACACCTCGTTTCCACTCGTTCAGCTTTTCCTTGATCACCTGCAGAGGGAGGAAATGGTCTCGCTGTTGACGGAGGATGTACCGGATGCGATCGATATCCGCGCTATTGAACTGGCGATAGCCCGAGGGGGTCCTTTGCGGCTGGATGAGGCCTTCACCCTCCAAGAACCGAATCTTGGAGACGGAGACGTCGGGGAACTCCTCGACCAGGGCGTCGACGACCGCACCGATCTTCAGCGTTCCGGTGGTGGTCATGCTCCGCGCGCCACGACCAGATGGAACCGCCCGATGATCACCTCGTCGCCAGACTGCAGGTCGGATTCATCGGCGCGGACGCCGTTTACATAGGTGCCGTTGGTCGACCCGAGATCCCTGACAACCATCGAATCCCCGACGACTTCGAACTCGGCGTGATGCCGAGAAACTGTTACGTCATCCAGGAAGATCTCATCGTTGGGATCCCGCCCTGCCGTCGTGCTTCCATCGGCGAGCGACCAATGCAGGCCACGTCGTGGTCCGGAGGCGACGATCAGGGCGAAGCCGGAGAAGCCGGGGATGCCGGCTGCTGCTTCGCGCTCTCGCATCGAGCGCGATTCGGCTACCGGATCGATCGTCTCCGTGGGGTCGTCGTCGTGCCGTTCGTCGGCGAATTCATCGCTCACGGGTCTAAGAGTACCCCCTGCCGGGTATCGCCTCGACCTCAGGTAGAGGGTGTTACTCGGTAAGGGCGCGGTATCCGTCGGCGTCGAGCAGTTGATCCAATGCTCCATCGTCGGCCGGAGCGATGACAAAGAACCACCCGGCTTCGTATGGGTCGGCGTTGATGAGTTCTGGAGTGTCGCCCAGAGTGGCGTTTACGTCGGTGATCGTTCCGGCGAGCGGCGCATAGATCTCCGCCACCGACTTGGTCGATTCGACCTCGGCGGTGGTGTCGCCGGCGGCCACTTCGCGCCCGGTCTCAGGAAGATCTACGAAGACGACGTCGCCGAGCGCATCCTGGGCGTAATCGGTGATTCCTACCCTGACTCCCCCATCGACAGCCTTGACCCATTCGTGCTGGTCGGTATAGCGGCGATCTTCGGGAACGTTCACCAATGTCTCCTCATCGACTACAAGCCGGAGGATACTGCGCCGTCTCCACGCAGAATGCGGCGCATATCGCCGATGTATTGGAAGGCCACCACGTAGTAGAGAACCAGGCTGGGGACGACCACCGCCCAGGCTGCCCACTCGAGCCAGGCCGTGTTGGTACCGGAGGCGACGAGGAATGCCGGGAGCGCGAAATACACGCCCAGCGTGGCAACCTTGCCGATATATCGAACGTCGATCTTGGCTCGCGACGTGATCCCGACCACGATCGCACCGATGATGATCACGACCTCGCGCACGATGATGGCAAGGCTGATCGGCCACGGCAGATCTCCCGAGATCCACCCTCCGATGACGGCAGCCGCGACTGCGAGTCGGTCTGCGGCGGGGTCGAGGAACTTGCCGATCTCGGAGACTTGATCGAGCCGGCGCGCCAAGAACCCATCGATCCAATCGGTGCCCCCGATCACCGCCAGTAGCCATCCGGCTGCTGCCGGCGAGTCTTTGCCGAGGAGGAGCCAAATGAACACCGGCACCATCCCGATGCGGATCACCGAGATCATGTTGGGGATGGTGAAGATCACGTGGTTTGGCGGATTCGGAAGGGGATTCGCCCGATTTCTTCTTCGTCGTGCCCGATATGGAATACATAGCCTCCGGCTGCGGGAAACCGCACGTTCCCGAAGGCGCTCACCAGCGGCACCAGGCTGGAGGCCCCGGCCGGGAGGGCAGATGGCGAGCCGACTCGAAGGTTTCCCTGTGACTCGATGCCGATGTCGGTGCCGTCTTCATCGAGTAGCTGGATTCGAATCTGCAGGTCCCGGTTGCGGTCACCGGGGCCGACTTCGGCCACCAGCACCACCGC
>JAZGCP010000062.1:0-2321 GCA_036477035.1 Acidimicrobiia bacterium
GCCAGCGTGACCACGACCACCCCGTCGTCCGCCAGGTGGCGCCTGTCCCTGATCACGCCCTGGACGGTTCCTGCTGTGTCGAGCCCATCCACGTAGACGAGAGATGCCGAGACCGCCTTCCGCTCAACCCGAATCGCACCTTCGTCGAGTACGACTGCGTCACCGTCCTCACACAAGAACACCTCCGGCACCTGCATCTCTTCTGCCAGATCGGCGTGGGCTGTCAGATGCCGATATTCGCCGTGGACCGGGACGAACGCCTGCGGACGTACGACGTTGATGAACGTCTTGAGCTCCTCCCGGGCGCCGTGGCCCGAGACATGAACGTCGGCGTTATTGCCGTGATACACCTTCGCCCCGCGCCGCAACAGACCGTTGACTACTCGGGATACCTTCGTTTCGTTCCCCGGAATGGGCCGGGCGGAAATGAGTACGGTGTCGCCGGTCTCGATGGTGATCGACTTGTGCTCACCGGCCGCCATCAGCGACAACGCCGCGAACGGCTCGCCCTGGCTGCCGGTGCACACGATCGCCGTCTCCTCCGGAGGCAATCGCAGCAACTCCTCCAAAGGCAAGATCCGATCAGGCGGAACGTTGAACAGACCCATCTCCTCAGCTATTGGAACGTTTCGTACCATCGAGCGCCCCATGAACGCCACCTTGCGCCCGGCGTCGACAGCAGCATCGACAATCTGCTGAACCCGATGGATGTGGCTGGCAAAGCAAGCGGCCACCAGCCTGGCCTTGGTCTCGACCACGATCTCGTACAGCGGCTGAGCGAGGCTCGATTCGGATGGTACGAAGCCGGGCTGTTCTGCATTGGTGCTGTCCGACAGCAGCAACCTCACCCCGCGCCTCCCTAGGGCGGCAAATTCGGGGAGGTCGGTGGGGGTGTTGTCGATCGGTGTCGGATCGAGCTTGAAGTCGCCCGAATGGAGCACGATGCCTTCCGGTGTATCGAACGCGATACCGGCACCCTGCGGGATCGAGTGTGACACCGGGACGTGCATGAACTTGAAGTTGCCGTGAGTGCTCCATTTACCCATCTCCACCGGCCGCAGGTCGTGTTTGATTCCGGCTTCCTCCAGCCTGGAGCGAGCGAATGCCAGCGCCAGCGGTGCGCCGTATACCGGAACGTTGACCCGTGCGAGAAAGAAGGTGAGAGCGCCGACATGGTCCTCGTGGCCGTGGGTCAGGATCACACACTCGACATCATCGGCCCGATCCACCAGAGACGAGAAATCCGGCAGCACCAGATCGACACCGAGCATGTTCTCGTCGGGAAACATGAGCCCGCAATCGATGAGGGCGATCTGCCCACCGATCTCGATCGAGGCGCAGTTGCGACCGATCTCTCCCAGGCCGCCCAAGAACGCAATCCGTACCGACATCAGTTCCCGGTGTCCTGGCCGGTGCCGTCACCGACCTCGGCCAGCGCCTCCTTTACTGCGTCGACGGTTTCGACCGAAGCCGTGACCAGAGGTGATCGCGGCTCGCCAACCGGCTGCCACAACGCATTCAGCGCCCCCTTGACGGGCATCGGATTCGGCTCGGCGAACAACGCACGACAAAGCGGGGCGAGCGAAAGATGAATCCGGCGCGCTTCGGGCCAGTCGTCGTTCAATGCGGCTGCGACCATGGCCGCAATCTGCTCTCCGGCCAGGTGGGTGGCGACGCTGACGACGCCCACCGCCCCCACAGCCATCATGGGCAGGGTGAGGATGTCGTCACCGGAGTACACGACAAGATCATCTCCACAGGCGTTGACCGTCTCGGTCGTGAACGCCAGGTCGCCGACTGCATCTTTGACCGCGACGATTCGCTCGTGCTGGGCCAGCCGGGCCAGCGTCTCGACTTCGATCCGGCGAGCGGTACGCGACGGAATGTTGTAGAGCAGCACCGGGACCGGCGACGCATCGGCAATGGCGGTGAAATGCTCGAACAGGCCCTGCTGCGGCGGCCGTGAGTAGTACGGGGTGACTGCCAGGACTCCGTGAACTCCTGCCTCGACGGCACCGGCAGTGAGGCGGAGCGACTCTGCGGTGTCGTAGGTGCCGACGCCGGCGACGACGACAGCCTTCTCCCCGACCGCGTCAACCACCGCACGGAACAGAGCGACCTTTTCGTCTGCGTCCAGAGTCGGTGACTCCCCGGTGGTGCCGGCGACCAGAATTCCGTCGCTCCCCGTCTCCACCAGGTGCCGCGCCAAGTCCCAAACGGTGCCGTGATCGACGGCCCCCGATGTATCGAAGGGAGTGATCATGGCGGTGAGTACCCGCCCGAACGGTATGGCCATCATGTCTCCCGGTCGGCTCCGACGG
>JAZGCP010000063.1:0-6139 GCA_036477035.1 Acidimicrobiia bacterium
GTCTGACCAGAACACTGCAGGTTTGGCTCCGGCCAGGGCTTGGGCAGCCCAGCTCTCAGGCGCCAATACGAGTGGTCCGGCGACTCATCATTGGACGTTGCCGATGTCGATCACGACGGTTTGCGGATCGGTGAACTCTTCGAGGCTGCCTCGGCCCCACCCGGTATCAGTGCCGGCGGCGCCGCCGAACGGCTGGAAGGTCTCCCAGAAGTCGGTGGAGTCGTTGACGACTACGGTGCCGGATCGCACCCGGTCGGCGTACCAGAAGGCTCGTCGCAAGCTCGACGTGAATACGGCAGCTTGCAGCCCGAGATGAGTGCGGTTGGCGATCGCCACAGCCTCGTCATCATCGCTTGCGGAAAGGATCGGAAGAACCGGCCCGAACGACTCCTCGGTGGCGACCTGTGAGTTCTCGGGGACGCGGTCGATAACCGTGAATTGGTAATAGAGATCTGTCGGAAAGCCCTCGGCCCGTCCACCACCGGTCAGGATGGCCGCGCCGCGGTCGGCAGCGTCGGCGAGGTGACGGTCCATTTTGGCCGCCGTCGGCTCGTTGTTAAGTGGGCCCATGTTGGTGTTTTCGTCGAACGGGTCGCCGAGCCGGACCTGCTCGGCCGCTTTCAAAGCTAAGTTGACGAACTCGTCGTGAATGCTGTCGACCACTATGACCCGCTCCGTGGCGCAGCACACCTGCCCGGCGTTGTAATAGGCGCCGTAGACGGCAAGGTCGGCCGCGGCCTGGAGATTGGCATCGTCGGTGACGATCGTCGGACCGTTGCCGGACATTTCCATGATCGAGCGTTTGATGCCCATCTGAGAGATGATGCGACGTCCCGTTTCGGACGATCCCGTGAACCCGATGCCGTCGATTCCTGGGTGAGTAACGAGCTGCTCTCCGATTGCGGCGCCCCCGGGGATGATGGACACGAGACCCTTGGGAACTCCGGCGGCATCGAATGCTTCGGCAAGTCGCAGCAGGCCCCATGACGTGAATTCGGGTGGCTTGACGATTACGGCGTTGCCTGTGGCCAACCCGGGGCCGAGGTACTCCAGCGGGATCGTGACTGGAAAATTCCACGGCGTGATCGCCGCCCACACCCCGACCGGTCGGTTGAAAGTGAACATCCGTTTGTTGCGGTCGGTGGTCGGGATGACCCTGCCCTCGAGACGCTTGACGTCTTCAGCGCTGTTCGTGAAGTATTCGTTCGCCTCGGCGATGTCGTCGATCGATTCCGCGTGATAGGGCTTGCCCTGTTCGAGGGTCTGGATCCGAGCAATCTCTGCGGAGTCCTGCCGCACGGCGTCGGCGATCCGGTGCATGAGTTCGGCCCGCTCGAAGGCCGACCAATGGCGGAACTCGTCCTGGGCAGCCCTCGCGGCGACGACCGCGCGCTCGATATCGGCAGTCGACGCCAATGGCACATTGGCAACGTGCTCTCCGGTCACCGGACTGACGAGTTCGTGGGCCGAGTCGCCGGTTCCCTCGGTCCATTCACCACCGATGTAGAGCTTCAGATTCTCGACCATGACCTTCTCGCTCGAGTCACTCGCGGTTGCGGTCAATCTAGTACCGGGCCCTCAGGGCCAACCGGGTACGGGGTCAGAGGCCACGGAGGCGCCGGGTAGGCTCCGATCTTGAGAGATGCTCACGCCTCCGAGTGCCGCGGCGCGGTCGAGAATGAGATGGTTCACCAATGACGGATGAGACCGGCCGACGCCAAAAAGATGTGACGTCGGCATCGGACGCGACTTCCAGCCGGAGTGTTCCCGATCGGGCTCGGGTTGTGATCATTGGAGGCGGGATGATCGGCTCTAGCGTTGCCTACCATTTGGTCAAGCTCGGCTGGAGCGACGTCGTCCTGTTGGAGCGCAACCAGCTGACCTCCGGAACCACATGGCACGCGGCCGGCCTCGTCGTGTCGGGTGGCATGACGACGCAAACTCTCGCCTGGATGACGAAATACTCCCGAGACCTCTACGAGGTCCTCGAGGAAGAGACCGGTCTCTCGACCGGCTTCCGTCCGGTCGGCTACCTCCAGACGGCCAGCACCGATGAACGGCTCCACAAGCTCCGCCGGGAGGCGGACTTCATGGGGCTGATGGGCATCGATCGCGAAGAGATCTCTCCTGCTGAGGTCGCCGCCATCTGGCCACTAATCGACACCGGGGATGTCATTGGCGGCTTCCTTACAGCCAACGAGGGGAGAGCCGATCCCGCCAACGTGGCGATGTCTCTGGCCAAAGGAGCCAGGATCGGAGGTGTCCGCGTACTCGAGGGAGTCCGAGTACTCGAGATCACACAGAAAGACGGCCGGGTCACCGGCGTGGTCACGGAGGCCGGAGCGATCGAGGCCGAGTACGTCGTCAACTGTGCCGGGATGTGGGCCAGGGAAGTAGGTGCCATGGCCGGCGTCTCCGTCCCGCTGCAGGCAATCGAGCACGCCTACCTGATCACTGAGCCGTTCGAAGGAGTCTCCCCCGATCTGCCGATCTTCGAGGACCCCGATCGATTCGCCTACTACCGCGAAGAAACCGGGGGACTCTTGGTGGGCCTATTCGAGCCGGTCGCGGCACCGTGGTCGCTCGACAAAATCCCTGACAACTTCAGTTTCGGCGAGATCCCATCGAACTGGGATCGGCTGGCGCCGTTCCTTGAAAATGCGATGGAGATCCTGCCCGTTTTGGAGAACGTGGGGATCCGCAAACTGTTCACCGGTCCCGAGAGCTTCACTCCGGACAACGGCTTCCTGATGGGCGAGGCGCCCGAGCTGGCGAACTTCTTTGTTGCGGCCGGATTCAACTCGTTGGGCATCCTCACCGGCGGCGGCGCCGGGTCCATCATCGCCAACTGGATAGTCGACGGTCTTCCACCGATCGACGTCACCGATGTCGACATCGCCCGGATGTCCCCGTTCCAGACCAACCGTCCCTATCTGGAAGAACGCAGTGTCGAGCTGCTCGGCAGGCTTCATTCCACGGGGTCGTGGCCGCATTCCCATCCGACCACGGCGCGCAATGTGCGGCGGTCGGTGATTCACGACCGCCTCGAGGCGGCCGGGGCCCACTTCAGTGATTCTTCCGGATGGGAGAACACGTCCTGGTTCGCTCCTCCCGACGCCGACATCGAGTTCAAGCTGACATACGCCCGCCAGGACTGGTTCAAGTTCCACGCCACCGAACACCATGCGGTCCGAAACCGTGTGGCGCTGTTCGATATGTCCTCGATGTCGGAGTTCCTGGTCCAGGGCTCCGATGCTGAGGCCACTCTCAACCGAATTTCCGGCAACAACATTGCCGTCCCAGTCGGGCAGTGCGTCTACACGCAATGGATGAATGCGCGCGGTGGCGTCGAAGCCGACGTGACGGTGACCCGCCTCGCCGAGGACCGGTTCCAGGTGGTGGCGGCGGAGGCATTTCACCGGCGAGTCGAGACGATGCTGCACAGGGGCACGCCGGCAGAGGCTGGCGTCTACGTCACCGATGTCACCTCGTCTTACACGATGCTCAGCGTGCAAGGGCCCGAGTCGCGAAACCTGCTGAACGAAGTAACACCGGCGGACCTAAGCAACGACGCCTTCCCGTACTACACGGCGCAAGAGGTCGATCTGCACCACGGCGTGGGTTTGGCGATGCGGATGAGCTTCGTCGGGGAACTCGGCTGGGAGCTATATATCCCAACCGAATTCGCGCTCGGCGTATACGACCGGATAGTCGAGGTTGGGCCTGAATTCGGCCTCCTGCATGCCGGAATGGAGACGCTGGAGAGCACCCGCACCGAGGCCGGGAGGCTCGATTACGGCCTCGACATGGAGAACTCCGACTCACCGCTCGAAGCAGGCCTTGGTTGGGCCATCGACTTCGACAAGCCCGGCGGATTCGTCGGGCGTGAAGCGTTGCTCGAGCAAAGAGAAAGCCGGCCGTTGAGGTCCCGGCTCGTGCAGTTTCTTCTCGAAGATCCCGAACCTCTGCTCTACGGTGAAGAGCCGATTCTTCTCGGCGGGGACCCGGTCGGGTACCTCCGGTCGGGGGCGTACGGCCACACGTTGGGCGGTGCTATGGGCTTCGGTTACGTGGAACACCAAGCAGGCGTGACGACTGACTTCGTGAAGACCGGGATATTTGAAATCCAGGTGGCCGGCGAACGCTATCCGGCGAAGGCTTCCTTGCGATCGATGTACGACCCGAAGAACCTCCGCGTTCGTATGTGATATCGCGGGCCGGTTCACTCCGGTTGAGCTATACACCATCTCTGGCTCGGACGCTACTTCGCCGCCCGGGGCGGGGGGATGCCCCAGGCGTAAGTCTGCTTCGTCAATCGCAGGTACGTGTGAGCCTCAACCGACGACACCCCGTCGAGTGCTCGCAAGTCGCTCATCACTTCCAAGAGATGGTCGTTGTCGGCGCACAGGACCTCGACGAGCATATCGAACCGGCCTGCGGTCAATACCACGTACACGGCGTACTCGAGCTCTCCGATCTCCTCGCTGAGCGCCTCGATGTCACCGTCGACTGTCAATCCAACCATGGCCTGGACGGTGAATCCGATCCTGAGCGGGTCGGTGATGGCCACGATTTCGAGAACGCCCGACTCAAGCAGGTGATTGACCCGGAGTCGGATGGCGGCTTGGCTGAGGTCGATCCCCGTGGCCAACTCCGCGAAGTTCGTGCGCCCGTTGATCTGAAGCGCCGCGATGATCTGCAGGTCCTTTTCATCGAGATCGCGTTCCATCGGGAGCTTGACGTCTGGTTGGTGTCCGTTGACGTCTTCTTTCGACATATCTCGCCTCTCAGCTGTCACTCGGTCGAATCCTGCCGGCGCGCCTACGTTGCCGGATTCGACACGCCCAAAGCAGCTATATTTGCAAATAGCTCGAATCTCATGCTATCAATAGCGTAATCTGAAACAATAGTAGCGCTGACGAGCGATCGGATATCGGATGACTAAAAGGGTCCATCCAGACCGAGTGGTGGAACTGACCAAGTCGATGGAGGAATCGCTGCGACTCCGTACCCCCAAATCGGCGGCGTTCGTCGACGAGGCCAAGCAAGTGCTCCCCGGAGGAGTGGCCTCGTCATTTCAGGAGCAATCGCCTCACCCCATCTATGTCGTTGAGGGTCACGGCTCAAAGGTCGTCGACCTCGATGGCAATGAATACAGCGACTTCCACAACGGATTCGGGGTCATGGTCGTGGGCCACGCTCATCCCTTGGTTGCCGCAGCCATCGCTGAGGTCGCTTCCAAAGGGACTCACTTCGCGGCGCCGAACGCGAGCGCCGTTCGAGTGGCCCGGGAATTGTCCCGGCGGTTTCGGCTTCCCAAGGTCCGGTTCTCGAACTCGGGCACCGAAGCGACTCTGGACGCAGTCCGCTTGGCCCGAGCTTTCACCGACAAGGAGGCCTTGGTCAAGATCGAAGGCTCCTACCACGGCCACCATGACGCCGTCATGGTCTCGGTTCATCCCGACCCGTCCAAAATCGGACCACGTGCCCACCCGATATCGGTACCGCAGTCCGCGGGGATACCGCAGGCACTCTTAGATCTGACCATCGTCGTGCCGTTCAACGACCCCGACGCGCTCGATGCGACGCTGGCGGCCAATCCGGACGTCGGCACCATGATCATCGAGCCGATCATGTTGAACATCGGCGTAGTTCCCCCCAACGACGGCTACCTGGAGGCGGTCCGTGAGATCACCCGCAAACACGGTGTTGTGCTGATCTTCGATGAAGTCAAGACCGGAGCCACCATCGCCGCCGGGGGGACGGTCGAGAAGTACGGGGTCGTCCCAGACCTGGTTGCGTTAGCCAAGGCCACGGGTGGGGGTACCCCGATTGGGGCGGTCCTCGGTACCGAAGAGATCATGGCCCAGATCGAGGAAGGGACGGTCGCCCAGATCGGGACCTTCAACGGCAACGCTCTCACGATGGCTGCAGCTGAGGCAGCGCTGATCCACGTGCTCGATGCGGCTGCCTACGAGAGACTCGACCGAATCGGCGAGCGAATTCTGGCCGGGTGCCAGGAGGTATGTGATCGCTACGCCCTGCCTGCCTATGCCGTCGGGGTCGCCTCCAAGGGGTGCGTGATGTTCGCCGATGAGCCCGTCGTCGACTATCGATCGTACGCCGAGCACTTCGACGA
>JAZGCP010000064.1:0-2246 GCA_036477035.1 Acidimicrobiia bacterium
CGCGCTAGGTGGCGGAACCGAAACGTTCGATGGTCATCCCGAGCAGCGCGACTGTGCGTGCCAGTGAGTCCTCGCTGACTCGTTCGTCGTGACCATGGAACATTCTGAGGAAGTCGCCGAACTCGACCTTGTCGTCGAAGAGACCGACTCCATAGGCGATCGTTCCCTTCGGTCGGAAGAACCGGGCATCTGTGGCAACCGGGATCAACGACGGTATGAGGTGGGCATCCGGGCGGAGGACATTGAGCGCGCCACCCAAGGCGTCCCACAAGCGACCCTCGGGTGGAGACCCGGCGGCGGCTGTCGCTTCCATCGTGATGATCTCGACTTCCTCTTCCAGCCGCGGTCCGATCGCTTTGCGGAAGTGATCGTCGACGTCCGCCGCTTCCTGACCGGGGAGTGATCTGACATCGACCTCGGCTTGAGCGTTGTCGGGAATCACATTTGCTTTGACACCCCCCTGGAGCACGTTGGGACTGATTGTGAGGTGAGTGCAGGCATGAGTCCACCGAGCCAAACCGAGATCGTCGAGAGCCATTCGATCTATGGCGTCGTCGACTCGGTCGGGATCGAGAAGGTCGTCCGCAATGTCGCCCGGATCCCACGCGGCCACGAAGCGACGCCATTCATCGCTGATCACGACCGGTGCCGGGGAGGCGGCCAGCCTGGCAACGACCTCCGCGACCGGTAGCAATGCGTTGGCAGTGGCATAGGGCTGGCTACCGTGCCCCGGCTCGCCGCGTGCGATTACCCGGCGCCATTGGGGGCCTTTTTCGGCGACGGTCACGGGGAGACCTGCACCTGCTCTTCCGTGAAGCATCGGAGTTCCGATCTCGGTCAGCAGGTAATCGCACTTGACTGAATCCCATTGGTTCTCGACGAGCCAGCGCGCACCAAAGGTCCCGGCCGCCTCCTCGTCGGCCACCGCCAAGTACAGAAGATCTCCGGGGAGGCGGGGGGTCGATCCCTGGAGGTGTTGTTTGAAGACCACGGCCATGGCCGCGGTGAGGTTGAGCATGTCCACTGCCCCTCTCCCCCATACGAACCCACCGGACCGCTCCCCTGCAAAGGGATCAACCGACCAACCGTCGGAAGAGACCGGGACGACATCCGTGTGGCCCATCAGCATGATCGAGGGCGCGCCGGGATCGGTTCCGGGGACGCGGTACAGCACGGAACGGCGTCCGGGGTGGGGCTCGAACGACTCTCCACGCTCGCCGAGATACGCCTCGACTGTGGATGCGGCCCGATCCTCTTGACCGGAGTCCGGGTTGCCGTCGTTGACGCATGCATCGCGAATCAGCGCCACCAGCAGCTCGGTCACCTCACCCGATTCGAGGTCATCCCACACGATCGCTCCCTTCATCGGTCGTCGCGGTGCATCACGATACGCCGTGCTTTGAATCCGTTCGACTCGAAGAAGTTCTTGGCGGCTCGGTGCCCTGGTGGAACAACCACATCGAAGAGCCGAACGCCGTGGCCGGCGGCTCCCTCGAAGAAGGCCGCCAGCATGGCTTCTCCCACCCCAACCTGTCGCGCCTCCGGCGCGGTGAATATGAGTTCGATTACCGCGATCGACATTCCACCGGCCTGCGGCAGCAACGGGTCTACACGCCAGATCAGGAATCCGACCGGAACTGCGTCGAGTTCGCCCACCACCACCTCGGACTCCGTGCTCTCGATGGCGGCGAGGATGGCCATGTCCGCCGGCTCGGCCAAACCATCCGTGAGCTTCCACACTGCCTTGAGGGCAACCATCTCGGCCTGCAGTTCTATGTACAGAGCGTGGAGTTCGGTGAGATCGGCGGGGGTGGCCGAACGGGCCGTTGCGGTCAACACCTCACCAAGAGTAGGAGGCCACCAGCAGCCACGGGACCGGCTATCACCGGTTCCGGAAACGGGAAACGAAGCCGCGGAACCGAATACTGGCTGGCTTGGTGAATTCCGGCCCGGTCGTTGGGGGCTAGCGGATAGGGCGCCGGTGGCGGCCTGTTGGCGCCACGCCGGGTCTTGCGGGCCAACGTTTCCCGTTTCCCGCATGGTGTTGCCGGACCTGTGGTGCGCTTGAAGCTACCGGGACTTGATTCAGGAAACGGGAAACTGGAAATGGGAAGGGCTTCGCCCGATCCGCGCCACCTATCGCGCGGTCCTTAGGCGCAGTCGAGACAGAGTTTCTTGCGTTTGTATGCGAGTTGGCTCCCGGCCTTTACCAAGAAGCAGTTGGAGCAGACGAACTCATCCTCTCC
>JAZGCP010000065.1:0-3052 GCA_036477035.1 Acidimicrobiia bacterium
AGGCAGAGGGAGCGGTGAACACCGCTCCCTCAGGTTGCCCTTACTCCGCCGTACGGCTAGCTCTTGGTCTTCTGGAAGATCTCCGTGATCTCGGCTATGAGCCCCAGGAGCTCGTCACCGGATGCAGGGTCCATCGACTTCTTCGCATCGCCGGCGCTCTTGGCAGCGCGCCAAAAGAGATCGTGGAGTTGTGGGAACTCCTCCACATGCGGCGGCTTGAAGTAGTCGGTCCAGAGCACCCACAAGTGATGCTTTACGAGCTCGGCTCGTTGCTCTTTGATGATCACGCAACGCTGCCGGAAGACCTCGTCGTCGGAGTCCTGGTATTTTTGCTGGATCGCTTGAACCGATTCGGCTTCGATCCTGGCCTGTGCCGGGTCGTACACCCCGCACATGAGGTCGCAATGGGCATGAGCCACACGCTGGGGCCTCAGTATTGACATCGACGAGGTCCTTCCTGTCGTTCGACGAGTTCACCCTACACTCGGCACGGTGCCCGAACCGACCGAGAACCCGAGGCGCCGCACCGACGTTCGGATGCTGGTCGAGATCGTCGTGGGAGCATTGCTGTGGCGATGGCGTCGCTTCGAAATCGTAGACCACAGCATGCGTCCGGCGCTGGCCGACGGGGACTGGGTGCTGGCGCTCGCCCGCCCACGCTGGCTCGGGGTCGGAGACGTGGTCGTATTCGATCTTCCCGGAAGGCGGGAGTTCCCGATCGTAAAGCGGATCACCGCCATAGATCCGAGGGACGGCTCGCTCTGGCTGCTGGGTGACGATCCCCTGGCCGGAAGCGTCGACAGCAGATCCTTCGGTGCGATCCCGGCGGACGCCGTGACGGCGCGCCTGACCCTCCGATACCGTCCCTTACCACCGACACGCATCCACTGAACGCGCCTATTGGCGCGCCCTCTAACTCCGCGCCACCTCCCAACATCATGCTCCAGGCTGCTTTCTCCTCACCCCGTACCATCACGGTTCATGAACTGGCCGCGCCTGCTGCTCAGATTGTTGGGTCGACGGCTCCCGACTACGTCGGGCACCATCGAGATCGACGGGCTCGGGGCGCCCGTAGACATCGGGCGCGATCGATTCGGAGTGCCCCACATCAGGGCCGCGAACGATCTGGATGCCTGGTTCGGATTGGGCTTCTGCCAGGGCCAAGATCGAGCCTTCCAACTCGAAACCCGGCTCCGACTGGTGCGAGGGACATTGGCTGCACTGGTCGGACTCGACGGGCTCCCACTCGATCGACTCTCACGCCGAGTCGGATTTGCCGGGTCGGGACAACGCAGCCTCGAGGCACTCAGCACCGAAGACCGGGAGCGGTATGAAGCGTTTTCAGCCGGAGTCCGTTCGGGGATGACCGACGGTCGGGGAGCCAGGAGCCATGAATTCCTCCTCCTTCGAACCAAACCGACTCCTTTCGAAGCGTCTGATGCACTCGGCTTCTTCGCCGTCCAAGCCTTCTCGCTGGCCTCGAACTGGGACGTCGAGCTGGCCCGCCTCCGGATGCTTATCCTTGACGGACCCGAAGCCGTCAGCGCCCTCCATCCGCCGTACCCGCCAGATCAGCCTGTGTCGGATCGACCCGGAATCGCCGCCGGACGGGTCGTCGACTCGCTGGCTGAGGACCTTGCCAATGCCCGCGACCTCTTTACTCCCGGCGGTGGCTCGAACAACTGGGCGATTGCCGGGGAACGCACGGCATCCGGAAGAACGATCCTCGCCAACGATCCGCACCTGGCGCCGACCCTGCCGGCTCATTGGTATCTGGCCCACTTGGAGACACCCGATTGGTCGCTCGTCGGCGGCTCGATACCGGCGACTCCCGGGTTCGGCTTTGGGCACAACGGCAGCGTCGCGTGGGGGGTCACGGCCGGACTGATCGACAACACCGACCTGTTCATCGAAGAGGTGGGGCCGGATGGGCGCTCGGTCCGACGAGGGGAAGGCTTTGTGGCGTGCGAAGTACGTCAGGAACGGATAGAGATCAAAGGGAGCGATTCAGTCGAGATCGACATCCTCGAAACCGATCGGGGACCGATCGTCGGACCCGCCTTCGATGGGCCGTTCGGAGCGCTCTCCATGTCGGCAACCTGGTTCGACGCCGGGAACGCCGGAGCCATGTTCGACGTATGCCGGATCGACTCGTTTGAGGAGTTGCACGAGGCATTCCGTGACTGGAGTTCGGTGCCGCTCAACTTGGCGTACGCCGACGAGACAGGTGTCATCGGTTGGCAACTAATCGGATCGGCTCCGATACGCGGGGTCGGTGCCGGAACGATTCCCACGGCGGCAGCCGATCCCGACACGAAGTGGTCTGACGAACGGGTGCCCTACGACGAGATCCCACACCTTTCGAATCCCCAGGTGGGTTTCGTCGTCACCGCCAACAATCAGCCGTCGACCGCCGGCCCCTATCTGGGGAGCGACTTCTTGGATGGGTACCGGGCCGAACGGATCTCCGAAGTACTCGGCGCTCGTTCCGACTGGACCGTCGACGCCACGCTCCGTCTGCAGATGGACCGCCAGTCGATCCCGTGGCGCCAGATGCGCTCGGACGTGCTGGGGGCGGCGGCTCCGTCTGGGGACCTTGGCGTAGTCGTCAACCTGCTGCGTGACTGGGACGGCGTGGTGGCCGCCGACTCGCCCGCCGCCGCGGTCTTCGAAGCTTTTACCGCGATGATGACGAAGGCGATCGCCAAAGCCAAGGCACCCAACTCATCTCGATTCGCGCTCGGAGCCGGCTTTACTCCCCTGGTCCCCTTCAACAGCCTCCTGGTGCGTCGCGTCGCTCATTTGGTGACACTCCTCCGGGAGCGCCCCGTCGGATGGTTTGCAGGAGGCTGGGATGACGCGATACGCGCCGCGCTGCGCGACGCCCAAGGGATGCTGGAGGAAGCTGCGGGGCCCGATCCCGAGCGGTGGGCATGGGGCCAGATCCGCCAGGTCACACTCGTCCATCCGATGGGGTTGCGTAAGCCGCTGGATCGAGTTTGGAACATCGGACCTCTCCCCCACGGGGGCGATGCCAACACGGTGAACCCGG
>JAZGCP010000066.1:0-2944 GCA_036477035.1 Acidimicrobiia bacterium
GCGCCGATCACCGGCTGATCGCCGTCAGAGATCGTGCTTGCCAGGAGAATCATGCCTGCGCATGTGCCGTACACGGGCAGTCCGTCGTCAATCACAGACCGAATCGGGTCGATCAACCCAAAGCGGACAGCCATCTTGGCGATCGTTGTCGACTCCCCCCCGGGAAGGATCAGAGCGTCGACCTCCAAGAGCTGATCAGCCTTCTTCACTCCCAACGCGTCGGCGCCAAGAGACTCGAGCATGTGGACGTGCTCACCGACGTCGCCCTGTAGGGCCAGGACGCCGATCCTGCTCATCTCACCATCCCCGGGAGGCGAGACGCTCCGAGTCTTGGAGGCTCTCCATTTCGATGCCCGGCATTGCCGTGCCAAGACCACGCGAGACCTTGCCGACAACCTCCGGCTCATTCCAGAATGTGGTGGCTTCAACGATCGCCCCGGCATAGCCATCGGGGTCGGAACTCTTGAAGATGCCAGAGCCCACGAAGACGCCATCGACACCTAGCCCCATCATCAAGGCAGCGTCCGCCGGCGTCGCTATCCCACCGGCAGCAAAGTTGACCACGGGCAGGGCGCCGGTCTCAGCGACCTCTTTGACAATCTCGTAAGGAGCACCCATGTCACGGGCAGCCGACATCAACTGCTCGTCGCCCATCGAGGAGATGGTACGCATCTCATTGGTGATCGTGCGCATGTGACGAACGGCCTCGACGACGTTGCCGGTGCCGGCCTCGCCCTTGGTGCGAATCATCGCCGCCCCCTCACCGATACGTCGCAGAGCTTCGCCGAGATTCCGGGCTCCACAGACGAACGGCGTCGTGAAGGCCCACTTGTCGATGTGGTGCTCCTCGTCTGCCGGGGTCAGAACCTCGGACTCGTCGACGTAGTCGACACCGAGGGTTTGCAGCACCGCAGCCTCGGCAAAGTGTCCGATGCGGCACTTGGCCATGACCGGCACCGTCACGGCGGCCTGAATCTCGTCGATCATGTTCGGATCGGACATCCTGGCGACTCCACCATCCTTGCGGATGTCGGCGGGAACCCGCTCCAGCGCCATCACGGCAACGGCTCCAGCCTCCTCTGCGATCTTTGCCTGGTCGGCGTTGACCACGTCCATGATGACGCCGCCCTTGAGGTTCAAGGCAAGACCCCGCTTGACGCGATCGGTTCCTGTTTCCACCACTGGTAACTCCTATCGGAAAGGCCGGATTGTACTGCGAAATCGCTCGCATTACTAAGGGAGACTCTCCTCATAGACGGCTCTGTAAGCGGCGGCGACCGTGTCCCAATCGAATCGGGCGGCGCGGACCTGCCCGCGCCGAGCCAGGTCGACACGCGCCTCATCGTCATTGAGAAGCTCGACCAGGATGACCGTCAGCTCCGAAACGTCACCCGTCTTGAAGAACCGGACCGCATCGCCAGCCACATCCTCGAACGATTGGAGATCAGAGGCCACCGCGGCCGCACCAGCGGCCATGGCTTCAACAAGGACGATTCCAAACGACTCCCCGCCGGTGTTGGGTGCAACGAATACGGCGGCAGAATTCAACACGCGAACCTTGGTTTCGTCATCGACGCGACCCATCCACTCCACACCATGAGACCCCCGGTCGGCTCCCATCACCACCAGCTCGGCGTCGCGAACCGAATGTGACACATCGCCCCATGCCTCGAGCAGCAGGTCGAGGCCCTTCCTTGGCTCGTCGCGGCCCAAGAATGCGACCCGGTGTGGCTTGCGCTCCAATTCGGTGGACATGGCAGCCACATCCAGGCCATTGGGGACGATCACCACATCCACGTGATCTCCCACCGCCCTGGCGGCGGTATCGGAAACGGCGGTAACGCTCCTCACATTCTCCCCCAGAATCCGCACGAGTTGCGACCCGATCAGGTTGTAGAAACGTTTGGCGACACCTTCGGGCGCCGCGTGAAACGTGGCGACGACCGGGAGACCTGCGCGCAAAGCGCTGAGGGACACCGTGGGCATGAGGGGCTCGTGCACGTGGAGAAGATCAAGGTCCGAGGCAGCCTTTCGGATTACTCCGAGGACGCGAGGATCCAGGGAAATCGGCGCCATCGAGCCGTTGCCGGGGACAGCAACCGATGATCCGAGATCGACACCGGCGACACCCTCCGGCAGTCCGGGCCCGATCACCGACACCTCGTCGCCAAACGATCGAAGGGCTCCGCCGAGACCAAGGACTTGAGCCTGGACACCGCCCGGTCTCGAGAGATCGTATGGAGAGACGAGCCCGATGCGCATACGGCTACTCCCTGTCGGACGGCCAGTTGGGGACGACCAGGTGCCACTGGTCGGGTGCGGCGAGGATCAGATTCTCGAACTCTTCGGCCATCGACTGGGTCATCCTCTTCACCTGATCCGAGCGTTTTCCCTCGGGTACCTCGATCGCCGGCCTCACCACGACACGGTGGCCGTCTCCGTCGAAATAGGCGGCCACGGGAAAAAGCGGAGCCCCGGTCTTGACTGCCAACGCGGCCGGGCCCGCCGGCATCGTGGTGTTCTCGCCAAAGAACTCGACCTCGACTCCCTTTCCATTCAGGTCTCTGTCCGCAAGGAGAGCCACCGCCTTGTTGTCGGCAATCGCCGCCTCCAGCTGCCTCATGACCTCGACCCGACCGGTCGCCAAGACGATCTCGATTCCGATGTCATTGCGCATGGAAGTGAACCAGTCGGTGATTCGGCTGTTGGGCAGATCTTCCGCCACAGCCACAACGGGGATGCCCACCTTCGCGGCCACCGGCGCCGCCACCTCCCAGTTCCCCAAATGAGGCACCGAAAAAATCATCCCGTTGCCCTCGTCCTTGGCTGCAACCACCAGCTGGAGACCCTCGACGGACGTCTTCTCCATGAGCCCGGGGATCCTTTGCGCCCTGACCCAAAGAGCCTCGGCGAAGTATCGGCCGTACGACTTCATCACAGACTC
>JAZGCP010000067.1:0-6158 GCA_036477035.1 Acidimicrobiia bacterium
GCGGCTACGCCAAAGGCCCGAACTGGACGATTGAGGTTTGGTTACGAGGCACTACGCGCAGAGTCGCGCGGTAAGTCCCGAAGTCGGAAGGGCCCCCTCCAATCAAGCCAGGCTCGATTGACTCTCCCTCGAGGGGGGAGTGGTTCTCTCTTGCTAATTGCTAATCGCTAATCGCGGCGAAGCCGCCGACCTAATCAAGTCCGACGAGCGTGTCCTTGATCAGGTGATCGACCACCGCCTTGAGCGCTTCCTCCTCGGATGCCCCAGCCTCTATCTCGTCCCGGTAGACCGCCAGCTGGCGATCGGCACTGGTGCCTTCGCTCACCAGGTCGGTCGCTCGCTCCACCTCGGGCAGGCAACCAAACTCCTCGGCGTCCGGCCTCACCAACTCGATGATTTCTTCGACCAGGTCGGCAAACGGCACCAGAATTCCCTTGCCGAAGTCTGCCAAGGTCCCTTCGACCCCGTAACGCTGGGCTCGCCATATGTTCTCCGAAATCAGCACGTTCGAGTAGGTGCGCCATCGCTGATTGTCCAGGCGGCGCCGAAACAGCATCCCAAGGAGCGACAGGTACAGGGCCGCGATGGTGATGCCGTCATCGACCCGAGTCGAGATGTCAGCGATCCGCATCTCGATCGTCGGATATCGGGCTGATGGTCTGATGTCCCACCAGAGTCGAGTGGCATCCTCGATGACGCCAGCGCCCACCAGCGCATCGACATGCCTCTGATACTCGCCCCAGGAGGAAAAGTGCTCCGGCAGACCGGTACGCGGCAGCGAGTAGAAGACACTCATCCGATACGACTTGAGCCCGGTCTCGACTCCATTCCAAAACGGAGACGATGTGCTGAGCGCCAGCAGATGCGGCAGGAAGTACGTCACCTGGTTCATGAGGTCGAGCCTCATGTCGGGATCCTCGATCCCGACATGGACGTGCATGCCGCAGATCACCAGACGCCGGACCACTGTCTGCAGGTCGTCGGCCAACATTCGATAACGAGCCTTGTCGGTGATCTGTTGATCTGCCCAGTTGGCGAAGGGATGGGTGGAGGCGGCGATAAAGGAGATTCCGTTGCGCTCAGCGACAACCCTCAGACCATTCCGTAGCCGGACGAGGTCGTCTCGCGCCTCGGTCACAGTGGCCGACACCTTGGTGCCAACCTCTACCTGAGCCCTCAGGAACTCGTGACCGATCTGGGGTCCGAGCACCTCCTCGCACTCCTTCATGAGGTGGTCGGGCGGGTCTCGCAACAGGTCCCGCGTCTCGGGATCAACGAGCAGGTATTCCTCCTCGATGCCGATCGTGAAAGCCGGACGTTCAACGACCATGACGCTCCTCCTCGCCGCCAAGTGACCCTACTCGGCGGTCTCATCCGGCCACCGACCCAAGTAGCGTTCCCACCATGACCGACATCAACCCCGAAAAGGCACTCGAAAAGGCCGCAGGTTGGCTCGAGGAAGAGAACGGGTTCACAATCGGCGAATCCGGTGCCGTCACAATCGACGGCGATCCGCCGCTCGAACTCGGATTATCGGCGGATGATGGACGCGTTGTGATCACGCACGTCTCGACCGAGCCGGGGGCGGGTGCCGCCCGGGCCGACGCCGTGATCGCGGCCTTCCCGGATCGCGGCACCACCATGCACGCGACGGCTGCGGTGGACCGCGCCGGGGTCGTCATCACTCTGACGAACCACATTTACGTCGACGGACTGAGCCGGCAATCGTTTATGACGGCGCTCAATGAGTTGGTGACGGCGATCGACACCATCGGCCGCGCAACCTCGGCCGAAACCCGGGTTCACGAACCTGCCGCGACGGTCGCAACCGAGAATCCGGCAGTAGATACGCTGCCAGAAAAGACAGCCGAACTCGCAGCGGCTCCCGCCGCCGCCTGGACGCCGACCCATCGGGTGCCCTCCGCCGGGATGCGAGCCTGGGCCGAGCCCGACCCGTCGCAACAGCCGGTGACCCGATTGGAGCCCGGTGTCGAATTGGTCGTCGCCGAGCAACGTGGAGACTGGGCGCGCGTTGTCGGGTCGAATGACTGGACGGGATGGATCGATGCACGCCGACTGCAGGAGATCGGAGCCGCGTCGGGGAGCTCGTCAACGGTGAACTTGGGAGGAATCGACTTGCGTCCGCTCCCCCTCATCGGAGCAGCCGCATTGTTGTTGTCTGCGTTCCTGCCCTGGGTGAGCGGGTTCACGTCGGTCAACTCACTCGACGTCGCCCTCTCGTTCCTGTGGGACCTCAACGCAGCCGGCTCCCCCTACCTTGGTTGGGTAATCATCGGGATCGCGGTGACCGCTCTCGCGCTCGCAGTGATGAAGAAGCCGAACCCATCGCTGCTGAGGCTCATGGGGTTCTTGGCAGTGGCAATCACCGGAGCGTTCCTGTTTCAGATGTACCGCGGCATCACCGACTCCGGCGGAGCGTTCGGAGATGTCTTCGACTTCCTCGGAATCGCGCCTTGGGTGTCGCTCGGAGCGGGCATGGTGCTGATCGCCGGGTCGAGGAAGTAGCACCGCTTTGGGAGATCACTTGGTAACGCGATAAATCACCGAGCCGACCCCCTCGCTGATGGTCAGATAACCGGTCCCGTCGAACCCCAGCGCCTCACCTTGCGGCTCGGCCGCGGCGGGAGCCCTGCAGGGAACTCCACGCAATGCATCGGCAACGGTTTCACCGGTACGACGCTCCCACAGCCAGACGTCCAGATAGGTACGAAGAGCAATGACGGAGCCGTCGGGACTTATCGACCCCGCCGTGACCAGCGACAACGCACCGAGATCTATGGTCGCCACGTGCTGGGCCTCGGCCGACGGCTGCGACCACGCCCCGGACGGAATCCGAAAGACACTCGACCGCCCCGTCGCTGTCTTGGTCACGATGAACGAATCACCGGTACTGGGATCGACAAAGAACGACTCGGCATTTACCGAGCCGCCCGGATAGGTGACCGAAAGGGATTCGATCTCTTCGGCGCGATCATCGGAGGGTCCCGGTTCCACGAACCGATGAAGCGTCACCGAGGCCCTTCGCTCCAGGTTGTCTCCGATGTCTGCCAGGTACAGATACGCCACTCCATCCGGACCGGGTCCGATCGAGATGTCCTCCCAGTCGATGTTCCTCACCGATACCGCGACCGTGCGCAGGACCGCCGCCGAGTCATCGAGAGCCCAGAGCTGCGGAACAGAACCCGAATCGTTGTGAACCCAGATCACGCCTTCGGATCCGACGGCGATACCGCTCACCTCGATGAGTTCGGGATCGGTGATCGACCCCAGTGCCACCGGATCCGAATAGCTGTCGCACACAGATGAAGCGGACAGCACCGTTGTCGGAGGAACACTCGAAGTCGTCGGCGGAAGCGAGGTCACCACCGAGGGACTGGAAGTCGAAGCGGGCACGGCCGACGTATCCACCCCGGTGCCGGTCGCACAGGCGGAGACCACAAGTGACAGCACGGCGATCCAGCGCATCCGGCATTGTTGCGCCCTTGTGCACAGCAGGTAGAGCGGGTGACGCGGTGTTGGCAATTAGCAAGAGGGAATCATTGCCCCTCGAAGGGTGCCGGGGTTGCCGCGACGTGCTGGGACCCCCCACCAATCGACCTGCGGCCGATTGACTCCCCCCAAAGGGGAGAGTGATCCAACCACCGGACGTCGAGCACAAACCAGAGACATCACCTCAAAGGGGGAGTCGGGGACTTGCACGCAACGCCTCGTACCATCCGTGGGGATGCGTGCACTTCTCGTTGCCCTGGTCCTCATGACGTCGGCGTGTGCCGTCGGCACCGGTGTCGATCCGGATGCCGACACGACAACGCGTCCCGCCTCCACCTCTTCGACCATCATCGTCGAAGAGGCGACCAGGCTCGCAGCCGTTGAAACCGCCGGGCGCTTCTACGACGCCGTCCTCGCCCGCGACGGATTTGCCATCGCCTCCCTGGGGACCGACCCACCGGCCACCATCCAGGACGAGCTCGACGATTGGGCCAGCGCCATCGGGCTTGCAGGAGGCTCGTTCGTCATAATCCGTAACCGCTTCACCGCAACCACCGCCGAAATCACCGTTCGGCTGACACTCGACCTCATCGAGGTAGGACCATGGTCTTACGAAACCACCGTCACCCTGGTGGGAGGCTCTCCGTGGACCAGCATTTGGTCGACCGCCGCCCTGTATCCATCGCTTGAGCCGGGGGACACTCTAAGAGTGGACCGCTCGTGGCTTCCGCGAGCTTCGATCCTCGCCGCAGACGGAACGCCACTCGCAGGTGTCGAACAGATCAAGGTGGTCGGCGTCGTCCCCTCCCGGGTCGACAACCTCGACACGCTGAAGTCCGAGCTCGCCAGGCTCGCAGGAATCGATCCGGCCACTGTTGCCGACGAGCTGGGGCGCCCGGCGGTGCAGCCGGACTGGTTCGTCCCCGTCGGCAACATCAAGCTCGTGGTGTACACGACCGTCGGTGAGGAGCTCGAAGCTCTCCCCGGCGTCATCATCCGGGACGGTTCGGATCGGCTTTCGTACCGCGACAATTTCACCGGGCACCTCATCGGCTCTGTGGGCCCGATCACTGCCGATCAGCTGGATCGGCTCGGGTTTCCCTACGGACCCACAGACGTAGTCGGCCAGACGGGGATCGAGGCGGAATACGAGTCGCAGCTGTCGGGCCGTCCTCGGACTGCCATCGTCCGGATCAACAAGTTCGGACGCATTGTCGAGGACCTCTTCGTCATCGAAGCCGCTACCCCCCGGGATGTCCTCACGACGATCGACATCACGGTCCAGACGGCGATCGAACAGGCATTGCAGGATGTGGCGTTTCCGGCTGCCGTAGTGGTTATCGCATCGGCCACCAGCCAGGTGAGGGGGGTCGCCAGCTGGCCGCCATCGGATGGTTTCAACCGGGCCGTGCTCGGCACCTATCCGCCCGGATCGACCTTCAAGGTGATCACCGCGACCGGTCTCCTCCAGAACGGCTTCACTACCGCGACCGAGGTGGAATGCCCGTCCGGTGTCACCCTGGGGGGACGATCCATCCGTAACGCCGGTGACGCCGATCTCGGAACGATCATCTTCACAGAGGCCTTCGCGGCATCCTGCAACACGACGTTTGCCGCCGCGGGCGTCGAAGTCTTGACTGCAGCCACGCTCGAAGAAACGGCTGAATCCTTCGGGTTCGGGGTCGAACCAGATCTCGGAGTTCCATCTGCGATCAGTTCCTTCCCGCGACCGATCGACATCGCCGAACTTGCCACCGCGTCGATCGGCCAGGGACGGGTGCTGGCCAGCCCCATCCACATGGCCTCGGTGGCAGGAGCGATCGCAGCCGGGACCTGGAGACCACCGACCGTGATCGCTCAGGCAATCCGCGCTGAAGGAATCGCACTGGAACGCTCCGCCGTCTCATCTCTCGACGCCATGATGCTCGAGGTCGTGAGGTCCGGTACCGGGACCAACGCCGCGGTCGCCGGAGTCGGCGTCCGCGGCAAGACCGGCTCCGCGGAGTTCGGCGATGGAGGCGATCCAGACACCCATGCCTGGTTCATCGGGTATTGGGACGACCTGGCGATCGCGATTGTCGTGGAAGGGGGCGGTGGTGGTGGGTCGGTGGCGGCACCGATCGCCCGAGAGATCATCGCCGACCTGGCAGGGTGAAAGCAGGGTCCTGAGTCCTGAGTCCCGATGCCGAATGCCCGATGCCCGATGCCCGATGCCCGATGCTCGATCAGAGAGGATTGTCGGTCCGGGTTCGGGTCGGGAGTCGGGAGTCGGGAGTCGGGGGTCGGGAGTCGGGAGTCGAGAGTCTCAGAACCAAATCCGAAATCGAACATCCGCTATCGGTGTTCACATCAGAATGCAAGCCATCATCCGGCCGTCGCTGTACGGCCTGGGGCTCACGGTCCTTTGGATCGGTTTGGCGTCCGCCAACCCGAAGATCACATATCACCTCGCACCCGTATTGGTTGCGATCGCCGTACCGGTCGGATCGACTCTCAACGGACGGCTCAAACCTCCGACGGCAGTGGCGGCATCGGCCATCGGCCTTGTTCTGACCTACGGCACCGCGGTGGGCCTCGGCGCCACCGACCATCTGGCCGGCCCCTCGCTTCTTCCCAGTGGGGGTGCGGTCGTCGAGGCAATCGTGTTT
>JAZGCP010000068.1:0-3095 GCA_036477035.1 Acidimicrobiia bacterium
TCGAGATCATCAACTCCGATTCCCGCCCGACCTCGGTTGTATCGGGGTGTCGCATCGAGGGGCCGGTCTTCGAGGGGATCGTGTCGCATGTGTCGAACGTGACCTTCAAAGACAACGTTGTCAGCCAGGCAGCGCCCCGCGGCATCGTCATTACCGAAATGTCGGTCGGAACGATGATCGGCAATCGGGTGATCGACGGGTCCGGCAGTGCGCTCTTCTGTGGAGACATGAGCCGGTGCTCGATCATCGACAACGACATCCGGCGCATTTCTGCGGTGCCCGGCGGTTATCGCTCCGCCATGGGCCATGGAGTCGTAATCCACTTTCACTCGACTGCTTACGTCGAGGGCCTGCACGCAAGCGATGTCGAAGGCGAAACCGTGCTCGTCATGCTGGAAAGCCAGTTGAGTCCGGAGCCATTTGATCCCTAGAACGTGCCGGGATAGGTCGAGTCGGGAGTCGTTCCCCACCGACACGAACACCGAAAGTTGCTCGCCACCGTATCCGGTCAGTGGCGGCGGACCTCGATCGCGTCGGCGAGTTCCTGGTTGAGGTGGACGGGGCCGCCTGCGAGATCGATGAGCAGGCCGGAGTCGCCGACTCCGGCGACCGAGAGACGGGCGCCAGGTACGACTCCCTCGTTGGCCAGAAATTCGCGCGCTCGCTCGGCGCTGGCAACCGAAACAACCTCGGCGTCGTCGCCAACACCCAAGTCGGCCAGGCGAATGCTCGAAGGTCGCGTCGTCGGGGTGCTGCCGCGCGGTATGGGACGGCCCAGTGGCCCGGCTTCGGGATCACCGAGGAAACCGGCGAGGCGATCTGCTGCTGCCTCGGTGGTGACGTGTTCGAGCTGGCACGCCTGATCGTCGGCATCACTGGGGCCAAACCCGAGGTGCTCGGCTAGGAAGGTTGCCCAAAGGCGTCGAATCCTGAGCACTCGATCGGCCACCAGGTTGCCGGCGGCCGTCAGCTCGACACCGTGGTACGGCTGGTAGCTCAGCAGATCCCGGCCGGCGAGTTTGCGGACCATTTCATTGGCCGAGGCCACGGACACTTGGAGATGCGCGGCGAGCATCGCCACCGGAAGCGGTCCGGTCCGCCCATCCTCGGCGGCGCGGGCCACGGTGATGAGGTACATCTCCTCGCTCTCCGAGGTATGTGTCGGATCACCCGGCGGACGTTCGGTCGTCATGTTCTAGCCATGATCATGATGGTCCGAATCTGGGAAGATGACGACGTCGGTCACCTCATATCTGACATGGTCGCCGGGATTGAAAACCGGCTCCGGACCGACTCGAGCCAGCAGTCGACGCCCCTCGTCGAGGTGCAGGGTCACCAACTGGTCGTGTCCGTAAAACTCCCTGTCCACCACCAGCGCCGGCCCATCGTCATCCGGGAGGAGGCGGACCGCTTCGGGCCGGATCATCACTTCGACGTTTCCCGATGCCCTGGTGGTGTCGGCAAACGAACCAAGCGGAGTGTCGACCCGTCCATTGGTGGCCGTCCCACTGATAAATTCCGCTTCTCCGAGGAATCTGGCCACCCAGCAATCGGTCGGCCTGCTGTACAGGTCGTGCGGCGCCGCGGTCTGGAGAACCGAGCCATCCCGCATCACGGCGACGGTGTCGCTCATGGCGAGTGCTTCTTCCTGGTCGTGGGTGACGAAGATGGCGGTGGCTCGCGACTCGACGAGGATCGTCCGCACTTCGCGCCGCACTCGCTCTCGCTGCGGCGTGTCGAGGTTGGAGAACGGCTCGTCGAGCAGGATGAGGTGGGGTTCCGGTGCCAGCGCGCGCGCCAGGGCGATCCGTTGTTGCTCGCCACCGGAGAGTTCATGAGGCATGCGGTCGGCCATCCCGCTGAGTCCGACCATCTCGAGCACTTCCGATACCCGACTTGCCCGATGCTCTCCTTTGCTCAGGCCGAATGCAACGTTGCCGCCCACCGACAAGTGCGGGAACAATGCGTAGTCCTGGAACACCATGCCCACCCGGCGTTTTTCGGGCGGTACCCATACCGAATCGGACACGACGGTGGTTCCGGCGATCTCGATGGTGCCGGTCTCGGGACGCTCGAACCCGGCTATGACCCGCAGGGCGGTGGTCTTGCCAGAACCCGAAGGACCGAGCAGCCCCAGCACCCCTCCTCGTTCGACCGACAGGTCGAATCCGTCGAGTGCGGCGACTGTGCCGAAGCGCTTGGAGACGCTGTTGAGAGCGACTGCGGGGAAAGTCATCGTTGCCTGGTCGCCAGCACGTAGGTCGGAAGTGCCGAGACCGCCAGCAACAGTAATGCCGGCACTGCGGCTGAGGAATAGAGGAGTTCGCCTGCCGAAGACCACACATCGACGGCCAGCGTGTCGAATCCGATTGGCCTGGTGAGGAGTGTGACCGGCAGCTCCTTCATGGTCGTCAGGAAGACGAGTAACCCGCCAGCCGCAATGCCCCGCCCCATGAGCGGGAGAGTGACGCCGGTCATGGCCCGGAAGGGGCTCCTCCCCAGACTGCGGGCTGCCTCCTCGAGACTGGGGCTGATCTGGGCGAGGGCACTGCGCACCGCACCGAGCGCCTGGGCGAAGAAGACGCTGGCGGAGACCGCCACCAGGAGCCACAACGATTGGTAGAGCGGGCCCAGATACCGGCTCGCCAGGAACACCACCGCCAGACCGACTGTGATGTGGGGGACCGAGTACGCCAGGTAAGCAGTGCGCTCGACCCATGCCGAGGCTCCGCCGCGGTGTCTGACTATGAGTACTGCGGTCGGGATGGCCAGCAGCACCGCAACCGCTGCCGCCAGCAGCGACACGGACAGCGATCCGGCCAATGATCCCCACGGGATGCCATCCGGGAACGGCTTGCGAACCAGCCAGGTGACGAGTGTCCCCACCGGTAGTCCCAACGATCCGACGCCGACCAGCGATAGGGCCGCGTATGCACCGGTTCGCTGTGCCCTACTCAGTGACATGAGTCTCGTCGGCCGGGCGACCGGTCTCGGCACGAACCGCCGTCCTCGTCGGAATCGGCCTGCCGCCCACAGAACTCCGAGCGCCAGGACCACGAGCATGACCGCAAGGACCATCGCAGGCGTTCGATCCA
>JAZGCP010000069.1:0-2601 GCA_036477035.1 Acidimicrobiia bacterium
CCGTTCAAGCACCTCGCTCGGCCAACCGATCCAGATAGCTCTCGTAGTTAGCGCGCATCTCCGACAGCGAATCACCACCGAACTTCTCGCGCATCGCGTCGGCGAGGACGACCGCGACCATGGCTTCCCCAACCACGCCGGCGGCAGGAACCGCGGTCACGTCGCTCCGCTCACGCACCGCTGCCGCCGGGGCGCCGGTGTCGAGATCAACGCTCTTGAGCGGCCGCATAAGGGTTGAGAGAGGCTTCATCGCGATCCGCACGGTGAGCGGCTCGCCATTGGTCATGCCCCCCTCCAGACCACCGGCTCGGTTGCTCAGACGCCGGAAACCGCCTGTGAGCCGTTGACCCGGAGCCGACTCGATCTCGTCGTGAACCTCGGATCCACGTCTCCGGCTCGACTCGAAGCCCAGTCCGATCTCGACGCCCTTCATCGCCTGGATGGACATCAACGCTGCAGCCAACCGGGCCTCCAGCCGGCGGTGCCAGGCAACGTAGCTCCCAAGTCCGACGGGTAGGCCGCGAGCCACAACTTCGAAGACGCCGCCCACCGTGTTCCCGTCGGCTTTTGCTGCATCGATCGCCTCGATCATTCTCTGCTCAGCCTCTCGGTCGAGGCAGCGAACCGGAGACTCGTCGGCCGCCTCGTTGATGTCCTCCGGGTATTCATCCGGCTCCAACCGTTTGGCTTCCACGCCGGCCAGGGCGGTGACGTGGCTGCCCAAGTTGATCTCGAATTCCGCGAGCAGTTTCTTGGCGATGGCACCTGAAGCCACGCGTGCCGCTGTCTCCCGGGCGCTCGATCGCTCGAGCACATCGCGAGCGTCGCTGCGAGCGTACTTGAGTAGCCCGACGAGGTCAGCGTGGCCTGGCCGAGGCAGCTTGACGCGTCTGAGCTCCTCGTCGCTGGCGCCAGGCACGGGTTCGGCCGACATGGCCCGCTGCCAGTTCTCCCAATCGCGATTCGGGATCAAGAGCGCGATCGGGGAACCCAGTGCCTCGCCGAGACGCACGCCTGAGAGTATCTGCGCCGCGTCCTTCTCTATCTTCATGCGGCCACCGCGGCCGTGGCCTTTCTGACGTCGGGATAGTTCCCAACGGATTGCCTCCGCGTCGATTGGTAGTCCAGCAGGAACCCCCTCGATCACCGTGACGAGACCTCTTCCATGCGACTCGCCCGCGGTGACGAACGTGAAGTGTTGTAACATCAGTTGTTTGGCCCCCGGGTTGCAATCGTCCCACCGCGTGGGGCGGCGAACGCGCTGGCCAAAACCTAAAGCCGCCAGCCTAACCCGGGTCGCGCACCGTCGGAGACGGTCACGCTGGACGACCCGAGCCGGCTCAGCGGCTTTAGCGGCACCTCACCCGCGTCTCCGCCTCTAGCTCCGGCTAGCTCCTATCAAGTAGGCCACAGCCGACGCCTACGCAAGCCAGGGCGGTCGTTCCGCCGGTCATGGCATCGGATCGATATCGCTGTCCTTCACCCGGATCACCACCACACCGTCGGCCGTAACACCGTAGAGCTTGACGGCGGTGTCGATCGGATCCGACACAAGCCGACGCGTGGCGACAAGTGGCCCAACGATCGGATCTCGAATCAGCACCTCACCGCGCTTGAAGCTGAAGAAGCGCGTGTCTACGATCTCGACCTTGGCATCCCCGGAGCCGAGGAACGAGAGTCGGGTGTTGGGATCGGTGAAGCTGGCCGCGCTGTGATCTGGGTGCAGCGCGGCGCCCACGCCGCTGGGGTTAATGTCGTTGTTGGTGCCGAGAAGCCTCAGGGTCGGGTCGAAATAAAACGCGACCTCACCTCGACCGACGCCCAGGCTTCCATCATTATTGAGCGCGAGACCGAGCACCCTCTGGGCGGCGTTCCCAGTAAGGTCGGTGACCTGCAGGACGTTGGTTATCGTGCGTGACGCGGACCTATATATGATGATTCGGCCGGGAACCACCGGTTGTCCCCCCGGCGTGTCACCCTCACCGAACGCGATGAACTGGCGATCGCCGCTAGCTGTGACGAACGTCGTGTCCTGGAGCCCGACGCTCTCGATGACCAAATCTGAGAGGACCTCCGTGTCCCAATTGTCGGTGATCTTCTTCACATCGATTTGCACGCGAGCATCCCCGAGAGAATCGTTGGCGAAGATGCACGAGGCGAGGGCCTTATTCAATCGGCTGTGATCGCACACCTTGAAACGTTCGCCGCCGTCGACCGCGAAGACCGAATCAGCGTTAATGATCTGTATGCCGCGGGCAATAACCGGGTCGCGCACGGCATAATCGACGAAGAACCGGATCTCCCGCAGAACGGGATCAAACTCCCGGATCGTGCCTGGTTGATTGTCCTCTACCGCCGGCCGGGTCGAGAAGAGGATTAGCCCGTTCGCCGCCTGAGCGACGAATTGAGGTCGGTCGGAGAAGTCGAACGATTCGACCGGGAAGACTGGAAACCCGAAGGTATCGACGGCAAGGCGGACCCTATAGATCTGGAGGTCCTGAGTCTGGAATCGATCGATCTCTCCGACGATCGCCGGTGCGCCCGGCGTACGGGGCCCGAGATCCACCAGGGAGATGTTGGTGCCCCCGGAGTTGGCCACCA
>JAZGCP010000007.1:0-2333 GCA_036477035.1 Acidimicrobiia bacterium
AGATACGGTCGGTTCCGATTCGCGGCTTGATTGCGCCCTTGTAGAGTTCGTCTCGAATTTCGGTGCGTACTCGGGACAAGAAGTCGGCGATCCTGCCCAGGCGGAAGATGCCTCCGATCACCAGGACTATTCCGACGAGGATGGCGAGCAGGTCCGGCCGGAACCACGATCGCTGGTAGTCGCCGAGGGCGGCGACGCCGGGTGCGAATCGGGTCAGGCGCCTTTGGCGCACAGGTGAGGGCTCCATTGTCTAACCCGGCTCCGGCTTGTTGTTACCCGTGGGGCGGTCTGCGGGTTGCTCGCCTTTCTGCTGACGCTGGTACCAACGGCCGTAAGACTCGGATCCGAACCAGGAGGTTGCGCCGTGGGCATAGATGCTCAGACCCACGGTGACCATCGTGATGGTGACGATGAGGTTGGAGCCGGGGAGGACGGCGTCCTCGACGATGAGCCCGGCGAAGATGATCGAGGCCAATCCGCGGGGTCCGAACCAGCCCATGAACAGAACCGTGGCCGACCGCAGGTTTGAGCCGATCATTGAGATTGCGACGGCGCCACCCCTAAGCACCGCAAGGGTGAGGATTGCATAGACGGCTACCTGCCAGGTGAGGTTGCCGAGCGCTGGACCAAGCAGGATTGCTCCGAAGACGAAGAAGCTGGCCATCGTGAGCACAGAGCCCAGGGACTCTGCGAATTCGCTGAGGTCGTCGACCTTGCCGCGGGTAGCGGCACCGAGTGTGAGACCTGTGAGCCATGCTGCGATGAAACCACTGCCTCCGAGGGGAACGGCGAGCCCGTAGGCGGCTACGGCGAGTGCAAGAGCCCCGATCTGAAGCCAAGTGCGGGAAACCCACTGCCGGTTATTGGCGTGGATCACGGCTTTTGCACCGAGCCAACCGAAGACGATTCCGATGGCCGCCGCGACCAGAATTTCCTGACCTAGGAAGCTCAACAGCCCGCCGAGGGAGCCGCCGCCCTGGGCGGTCTCTTCTGCCGCGGCGAGGAATACCAGGACAAGGGGCAGGGCGATACCGTCGTTCAGTCCGCTCTCGACGTTTAGCGCCTGACGGATTCGTTGCGGGACTCGTGGGTTGGTGACCACGGCCTGCCCGAGCGCGGCGTCGGTAGGGGCGAGGATGGCGCCAATGAGGGCTGCCTCCCAAATACTGAGGCTGGTGAACATGACTGCGGCGGCGACTGCACCGAATATCACGGTCAACGGGAGGCCCCATGTCAGCAGACGGCCCGGGACGAAAGCCTCGGCGCGCCAGTTGCTTGCATTGATCTTTGTGGCGTCGGTAAAGAGAACCACGGCCAGCGTCACTTCAAGAAGCAGCGTGACCAGATCCGAACTGGGTTCGACGTCGAGGACGCCGAGCGCGTCCGATCCCAATATCAGGCCAGCCGTCACGAAGACCATCGGACCGGTAACCGCGGTCGTGCTGAGACGCCTCGACACCAACGAATACAGCACGAAGAGGGCGGCGACTCCAAACAGCCAGTAGCTCACGGCGAGAAATCCCGGCTATCAGACCCTGGCAGGCTTAACCGGCCGTCCGCCGTTCCCCCGGACCTAGCCGCAGCGTCAGGGAAGCGCCGATCATTCGCGGCTGTCGTGGTCTGTCCTGTTTTCACGGGTGTCGCGAGTACTGAACCGGTCACCGGCAAGCCGCAGCGTCGCGAAAACACGCTCCTCCCCGACAGCGTCAATCACGCCTGCCTTCCCGGCGGTGATCCGAGCATCGCCGTGCAGCCGAACCAACCACATGTCAACGTCGGAAGCCTGTAGCTCCTCGAACAGCGCCACTATCTCCTCGGCGCCGGTGACGTCCATGTCGGCCATCTGCTCGCAGTCCACGACAAGGACCGAGGCGGGAGGGTCGGTCCGATTCCACAAAAGCTCGCGTGCTTGCTGGGAGAAGGCGGCAGCGTTGGAAAAGATCAGCGAGCCGGTCGGCCGGTAGACGACCATCCCAGGACGGGTTTCGGCATCCGGATAGGCGTCGAGCCCCACGAACTCATAATTGCCCTCGTCGTCCTCGACCCGCCCCAGTTCGGCGCCTTCCGGGAAACTGGCCCGGTAGATGAGCGCCACCAGGGAGAGAACGATCCCGATGATGATGCCTTGGAGGATGTCGATCAGGATCACACCCAGGAAGGCCGCGGTAGCGAGAGCGAAATCGATCCGACGGGCCCGCCACAGTGCGGCGAACCCTGAGAAGTCGATGAGCTTCCACACCGCATGGATGACGATGGCACCGAGCACCGCCTCGGGAAGCGGCTCGAAGAGCCACGTCAGCGCCACGATCGTGAGCAGCACGAACACCGCGGCG
>JAZGCP010000070.1:0-3084 GCA_036477035.1 Acidimicrobiia bacterium
CGTCGTCACCTCCAGCAACGTCATCGCCTTGATCGTTTCCCCCACCTCGCCGTAGTCGGCGATCTGCGGCATGATCCCCACGAAGATCCCGACGACTATCGCCAACGACACGAGCGCCTGGACGATGGGCTTCCACCTCGGGGTCTGCGAAGTGCCGCTCTCGGTACTCAAGGAAGTTTGTAGCCGGCGTCACGGGCCATCTGGCGGATCGCCTCGGCATCGACGAAGCCGAACGAGCCCTGCACGTCGCCGGCCACGGTTTCGACCCCCGGACCGGCGGCGTCGAAGCGGTATTCGACGCACCCTCCTTCGAACACGTAGAACCACGAGCCGCGGTAGCTCGGCGGACTGACCCGGTCCTCGATCTCGTCGATGGCGTCGACCAGCCTTCCACCGATTTGCTCCTCCGACTCGTTGGCCAGCAGCAGCGAGACCGTTCCCTCTTCTGCATCCCTGATGCTGATCGTGATCACATGAGCACCATCGGCATGAGCTGCTGCGATCCGATCTCCCGTCGGGCCTTCGGTGACATTGACCCCGATTGACACGGCCCGATCACGCAGGCGGAGACCGAACGAGTCGACAACAACCGATCGGGCTGCCGCCAAGGTCGCCTCGGTCGGTCCTTCGGGCACGACCACGATCCGAACCCTGAAGTCCTGAACGATGTCCTTGTACAACTCGATCGGACGTTCGTCGGATATTGCCGGCTCGGCACCCGACACGTCGCAGGTGGCCGTGGTTCGAATGGTGACGAATGGCTCTCCGATCCGATCCGAGTCGATGTTGAAGGTGGCCAGACCGCTCTGGGCTTCGACGTGGTTGAAGGTCCAACCGGCTTTGAGGTCGTTGATGCACGGCACGAAGTGGGTTCCCTTGACGGCCTGGATCTGCATGACGACCGAGTTGGTGACACCGGCGGCACACTCCGGCGTGTCCCGTCCGAGCCGGTCCGAGCACGCGGCGGCGGCCAGAAAGAAGAGCACCAAGAGGACCATACGCCGGCTCATATGAACCCGGCGCCTCGAAGGTTCTCCACGAACAACGTGATAAAGAATGCGATTGCCAGGGCCACCCCCAAGGTCAGCACCAGCCGGCGCAAGCTCCAGCGTTGGATCGCGATGGGTTCACGCTCGGGGGCCAGCTCGCGGAAGCGTTCCACCAGGTCGATCCCCTTTTGACGCTTGAGCAAGGCGAGTGACGAGCGGCTCTGACTCGGGATCGTCACCCCCCGCGTCGCCGAGAACGCCTCCGCTATGTCCTCCGGCGAGAAGAATCGCAACGCCCGTTCGTAGACGTGATCGGCCGAGGACCGCAGCGCGAGGATGATCATCATGTTGGCCAGGTCCACTGCCTGGCGCCACGGAGACGGTCGGACAGTGGCGAAGGCGGGATCGATGAGCACGATCCTCCCATCCCGGACCATCACGTTGGCCGGCTTGATGTCGCGGTGGGCCAAGCCGGCGTCCCATAACTTGCGCATGACCGACAGTGCATCGTCGATGACGGCGTCATCCACGTCGGCATCGCTCAACTCGGCCGCTCCATCGAGGAACTCGGTGACGATCAGGTACTCGCGCTCGGGGGTGATCTCGACGAATCCGAAGGGCTCCGGAGAAGGAAGCTTCGCCTCCTTGAGCTTGAGCAACATGTAGTCCTCGTACTCGACGAGACGGCGCACCGAAGAGAACCTGACCTCGTCCTCCAGCGACCCGTAGAGGATCGTGCGAGCGACCTTGTACCAGCGATCGGCCCGGAGGTGATTGCGGGCGTAGAGCTTGGCGAACAGGTAGCAGTCTGGGCTGCCTTCGCATTGGATTCGCAGCGGAGTCGAGCCCCCCGACCCCTCCATGCCGAAGGGCTCGATCGACAGCACGGTCAACCCGAGCTGCTCCTGGAGAGCGTGTTTGATCGCCTGTCCGCGCCGGCCCGAAACATCGAGGTGGGCCCCCCGGGCTCGTCGGTAGTTGACGGGAAAGACCGACTCCGGCGCTACCCAGCGGAAGACGAGCACTCCCACCACCGGGCCGAGGATCCAGCCGACGACCACATCCGTCGGGTGGTCGGTACCGAGATATATTCGGGCGATCGCCAGAAGCCCGACCAGGACGCCGGAGACGATGAACCAGCGGGTCCGCCAACGCCCCTTGGGCACCAGTGCCAGGCCGGCAACCACGACGGTCACCGCCAGCAGGGCAACCGGCTCGGAGGGGTGCGAGTACCCAATCCAGTCCCCGATGATGTCCACCAGGGGCCGAGAGCGTCCGATCGAGTTCGCCAGCTCTCGCTGCACCGTGTCGACGATCACGAACGCCACGATGACCCCGAACAGGATGCGAAAGCGCCTGAACCCGACGAGCACTCCCATGATCAGCCAGCGCAGCGGGCGAACGAACCACACCGACCCGAGGGCATGAAACACCCGCATCACGTCGGTCAGGCCATCGGTCCGCCGATCCACCAGCCAGTCCAGAGCGTTGTGATCCACGCGGTTCCAGAAGTCGGTGGTCTGTGGAAAGGCAAACAAGGAGAACCACAGGGCCGCGGTGAGCGCCCCCATGATCAACCAGAAGCGCCCGCTCGTGTTGAGTTCGCGCGGCAGCGGCGGCTTCTCTCCCGACGGCCTCCGGCGCCGCCCCGACACCACGATTCCACCGAGACGGACCTCACGACGCTCGCCGATCCCACCGAGAGCCGAACCCGCCTCCGCGGCCGGCTGTTCTCCCTCGTTGCGGGTGGTGTCAGTCACCTGTTCGGCCTTCCTGACCAAAGTGGGCTCGGAGTCTCGCATAAGTCGTCGGGGACCAGGTGCTCACCGACGGGGTTCTGGTCTGGCGACTCGGAGCGGTCTTCCTCCAATGCACCATCGACCCCAACGATGCATATCCGGGCCAGGCCGCCATGCGCCGGATCGGGCAGGTTCGTCGCTCCGCTGATCTTCCGCGGCTCGAGCGGCTACGGCGAGCGTCGGAAGTCGGTTCATGACCGGGAATCTACCGAAGGCCGCCCGATGGCTGTCCGCGGCCGTCGAGGGAGAGCCGCATCATGGGCTTATGCTCGACCCGGCGCTGCACCACCTCAAAC
>JAZGCP010000071.1:0-3674 GCA_036477035.1 Acidimicrobiia bacterium
TTCGGCTTGCTCGAGATCCACTCTCCAGATCAGGCCGAGGTCCGGGCGGCGGGAGCGGCGATCCTCGATGAGATCGGTCACACAGAGACCGATCGAATCAAGCCGCGGATCGCCTCGTCCCAGATCATCCGTCGCATCGACGACCATCAGGCTCAACTGATCAACCGGATGCGCCACGGTCAGATGATCATTCCCGGCCAGACGCTGTACGTGCTCGAGATGGAGCCCGCCTCCTATGCACCTCTCGCCGCCAACCAGGCTGAGAAGGCCGCCAACATCAACGTGCTCGAGGTGAGGTCGTTCGGCTCGCTGGGTCGGGTGTATCTCGGAGGTGAGGAACGCGACATCGATGTCGGCTGGCGTGCCGCCGTCGACGCCCTGGAAGGTCTCGAAGGTAGGGACGCAAGCTGAACGGTCGTCGGGCCGTGAACAAGAACTCAAGAAGGAGAACGAGAGCCCATGGCTGAAGCACTGGGGATGATCGAATGCCGCGGATTTACCGCGGTCGTGGAAGGGGCCGATGCGATGGTGAAGGCGGCCAAGGTCGAACTCGTGTCGTACGAGAAGACCGGCGGCGGCTACGTGACCGCGATCATTCGCGGTGACGTCGCCGCGGTAAAGGCGGCGATCGACGCCGGTACTCGCGGCGCCGAGAAGGTCGGCGAGGTGGTCTCCACCCACGTGATCGCACGCCCGCATACGAATATTGATCTGGTCATGCCCCTCGGCCGCCACGACGAGGCCGAGGCGGAAACCAGCTAGTCCGGAAACGGTGTAGAACCGTGCTCTTGGGAAGGGTCGCGGGGACCGTGGTCTCGTCGAGGAAGGAAGACACCCTCGAAGGCCTCAAGTTCCTGGTGATCAAGCAACTGGACGTCGAGGAATCTGAAACGGGCGGCTACGTGATCGCAGCCGATGCGGTCGGTGCCGGCGTTGGTGAGGTCGTGTTGTACGCCACCGGGTCCTCGGCACGGCAGACGCTCATGACCAAGGACCGGCCGTGCGACGCGGTGGTGATGGCCATCGTCGACACGTGGGAGGTCGGTGGCGACGTGAAGTACGTCAAGTGACCGCTTTCGACGAACAAGAGGTTCGGGACATCATCACCCGGGTGAGGTCGCGGCTCGGCGGCTCGGCCGATGTCGTGCCGGAGCACCCCATGGTGCCTGCCGAGATCCCCGACGCCGAACTGGGCGATGGAATCTTTGCGACGATCGATGAGGCGGTGGCAGCCGCGTCGCGGGCCTACCAGTTGTATGCGGAGATGGGCTCCGGTATCAGGGTTTCCGTGATCGCTTCGATTCGGGCATCGATGCTGGAACAGGCGGAGCGACTCGCCGCCATGGCGCATGAGGAGACCGGCCTGGGCCGGACCGAGGACAAGATCCGCAAGAACATCCTGGTCGCCACGCGGACCCCGGGCCCGGAAGATCTCGAGCCGCTGATCGAGACCGGCGATGCGGGAATGATGCTGACCGAGCACGCCCCGTTCGGCCTGATCGGAGCGATCACCCCGACCACCAATCCGACGTCGACGATCATCAACAACACGATTTCCATCTTGAGTGGCGGCAACGCCGTCGTCTTCAACGTCCATCCCAACGCCAGGAAGGTCTCTGCCGAGAACATCCGCTTGCTCAATCGGGCGGCGATGGCGGCCGGTGGCCCTCCCAACCTCGTTACCGGAATCCCAGAGCCGACGATCGAGAGCGCCCAGGAGTTGATGCACCATCCCGGCATCAGTGTCCTGCTGGTGACCGGCGGGCCGGGTGTCGTCCGTGAGGCCCTCAAGACCGACAAGCGCTCGGTGACTGCCGGTCCCGGCAATCCGCCGACGGTCGTGGATGAGACGGCGGATATCGATAGAGCGGCGCGCGACATCGTCGCCGGTGCCTCATTCGACAACAACCTGATTTGCACGGATGAAAAGACCGGGATCGCGGTCAAGTCCGTGGTTGATGAGTTGGTGCGGGCGATGGGCCGTAATGGAGCCCACGTGCTCAAGGAGCATGAACTCAAGAAGGTCGAACGGGTGATCTTCGACTCGATGGGTCCCGCCGGCAAGCCGGGGGTGATCAACCGAGCTTGGATCGGCAAGAACGCCGCAGCCATCGCCGCCGCGGCCGGCGTCGACGTCGACGGAGATCCGCGGCTCCTGGTCGCTCAGGTCCCCAACGACCACAACCTGGTTTGGACCGAACAGATGATGCCTGTTTTCCCGGTGACGGCGGTACCAGATGTCGATGCTGCGATTCAGCTCGCCATCGAATCGGAACACGGCTTCCGACACACGGCGTCGATCCACTCCAACGACGTATCGCACATCACTCGCATGGCCCGGTCGATCAACGTGAGCATCTTCATCGCCAACGGTCCGAACTACGCCGGGCTCGGTCAAGGCGGCGAGGGATTCACTTCGTTCTCGATCGCCAGCCCGAGTGGCGATGGGATGACCCGCCCGATCACGTTCACCAGAGAACGAAGAATCGCGGTCGTCGGCGCTTTGAGGATCGTGTGAGGCGATGAACCCGGCGATTGGGTTGCTCGAGTTCGATTCGGTGGCGGTCGGCATCGCCGCTGCGGACGCCATGGTGAAACGTGCTCCCATCGGCGATTTGGTCGCCGGATCGGTGCAGCCCGGCCGCTATCTCGTTCTGATCGCCGGAGACGTGGCCAGCGTCGAAGAGTCGATGGAAGCCGGCAGGGAGGCGTCGGCGGAATCACTCATCGCAGAGATCGTGCTGCACGATGTTCACCCGGGTGTGTCCGCCGCACTGCGCGGAGAGCGGATACCGGGGCCGGTCGAAGCACTCGGCGTGATCGAGACCGGATCGGTTGCACCACTTCTCGCCGCGGCCGATGCCGGGCTCAAAGGCGCCGACGTGGACCTCCTCGAGGTCCATGTCGCCGACGGGCTGGGGGGCAAGGCTTACCTGTTGTTCGGCGGTGCGGTCTCGGATGTCGAGGCTGCCGTGTCCATCGGGACCAGCCGCGTCGAGGTGAACGAGTTGGTCGGGGCCGTGGTCATTCCCCAACTCCATGATGAGCTGGGTGACAACCTGACGCATCACGGTCGCTTTGCGGTTCGCCTGGGCCGGGAGGACGAAGATGCAGCTCGCTGAGGTGACTGGAACGCTCGTGGCCACCGTCAAGTACGAGGGTCTCGAAGGTGTGCGGCTGCTCGTCGTGCAACCGCTCGATCGGGATCGTCGGCCCGATGGGGACATGATCATCGCGGCCGATGCGGTGGACATGGCGGGGCCGGGCGAGCTGGTCTACATCGTCGCCAGCCGCGAAGCTGCGCTGGCGATGCCCGAACCATTCGTCCCGGTAGATCATGCCATCGTCGGGATCGTCGATCAGGTGGCGCGATAGTGCCGGGGCACTGATGCAGTTGGGGCGGGTCGCCGGCACCGTCGTGTCGACGATCAACCACCCGACTTACGATGGACGCCGGCTGCTGATGTGCGATCTGCTCGATAGCGAGGGGGTCGACACCGGGGGATATCTCATCTGCGTGGACACGGTGGGTGCCGGGTCCGGCGAAACCGTGCTCATCCTCGACGAGGGAAACGGCGCCAGGCAGGTCGTGGGTGACCCCAACGGACCGATCCGCGCCGTGGTGGTGGGCATCGTCGATGAAGTGATCATCGATGGGGAGACCGTAGAACTGG
>JAZGCP010000072.1:0-2018 GCA_036477035.1 Acidimicrobiia bacterium
CCGGATCGTCTCGATCCAGGGCATCCTCGACGATTACCGTATCCAGCAGCAGCCCTCGCACTGCCTCGATCGTCTCCGAGGTCATCATGATCCGCAGGCCCGGGAGCTTTTCAGACAGGAAGCTGACGGTCCGCTTGAGCCCCTGGATCTCAGTCTCCTCGTCACGACCGCGACCCAGCAGCTCAATGACCTCGCTCGGGTGCATGGGGCGGCGCTCGTGGAATAAGTAGATGAGGAATGCCAGGTGTTTCACCCCAAACTTCCCAGTCACGTCCTCGCCCTGCAAGCGCAGCGACAGGCGCCCGAGCGTGAATAGCTCAACGGCCTGCGAGGAGGCCGCGGGCGTGGCGGTCCTATCCCCGCGGCGTCCACCTTGCTTTCGCCTCGGTGTGTCTATCAACTCGGGTTTGATTTCAGGCGGGGGGGACTTCAACCCGGAGGATTTTCCGGATTGAGGATAGGGAACGTCGGCCCTAAGTATAAGTCATTTCCGCCGATCGCGCTATCTGCCAGGGTAGCACAAGCCTCGACAAAACGGCACCGTAACGCGGTTTTTCCCCGGACTGCGCGTAAGAACGTAACTCTACTTACTAATTGCACCACTAAGTTGGGCGATCGTCCGGCGAGCCCCGATGCTCAGGGCCCGGAGCCCTGCAGTCGGCTTGCGGCATCTTCGGCCGCCCCGAGGGCTCTGAGAGTGTTATCGCCGAGGATCTTGAGGATGTCTCCGTCCGAGTAGCCTCGGCGGATCAACTCCTCAGTGATAGTCGGGAACTTGGAGACATCTTCGAGGCCCTCCGGAAGCTGGGTTACCCCGTCGTAGTCCGATCCCAGACCCACGTGATCCACACCCGCCACTTGCACAATGTGATCGATGTGATCCACGACGTGCCCAACGCCGCCTCGCGGGATCGGGTTGGCCGCTTGCCATTCGGTCCATGCACGCTCGAAGGCGGCCTCGTCGCCCCGGTGCTCGGCCCGAAGTCTCCGTCGCACTCCGAACATGTCCTGCACGATGGGAGCGGCTTCCGGGACCACGAATCCCGAATAAAAGTTCACCATGATCACCCCGCCATTCGACGCAAGCATACGAAGAACGTCATCCGGTACGTTGCGGGGGTGGTCGGCGATCGCGCGGGCGCAGCTATGCGAGGCGATGACCGGCGCCTCTGTCACCCGGAGGACATCACGCATCGTCTCAGCCGACACGTGGGATATATCCACCAACATGCCGAGCCGATTCATTTCTCGCACGACCTGCTCGCCGAAGGCCGTGAGCCCGCCGTGCCGCTCCTCGTCCGTAGCGGCGTCGGCCCAATCTATGGTTGAGCCGTGGGTGAGCGTCATGTATCGGACGCCGAGATCGTAGAACATTCGCAGCGCGCCCAGCGAGTTCTCGATCGCGTGACCACCTTCGATCCCGATGAGCACGGCGATCTTCCCCGAGCCGACGACACGCCGTACGTCGTGCGCGCCGTACGCCATCTCCAGGTCGGGGTAGCGAGCCGCCATGCGATGAATCAGATCGATCTGCTCAAGGGCCACGCGCGCGGCTCCGCGCTCGATGTAATCGACGGGGACGTACGCCGCGAAGAACTGCGCGCCCACACCACCCTCGCGGAGTCTTGGTATATCTGTGTGGCCGTCAGCTCGGCGAGCGCCGATATCCAGCAAGTCGAAGCTCGAGTCGAACTCGCTCCGCACCCGCCAGGGCAGATCGTTGTGCCCATCCACAAGTATTGCGCGCGCGCGTATCGCCGCCGCCCGCTCGCTCTGCCCCACCTTGACCTCCTCACCGGCTGGCTCGCACGAGCCGACTGCGCCGATCAGCACCGCCAAACAGACCCGCTTGATGCCCAAGCTCGGCGGCGCCTCCCGGTCAATCACGGCCCTCCCGCTCCTCCAGGGCTTTCTGAAGGAGAGAGTCCAGACCTTCAGTATCGTCTAAGACCAGATCGTAAGTGACTCGAACCGTAGGCACATCGATCGAGAGCACTCGGGTCAAATCCACCGGTGTA
>JAZGCP010000073.1:0-3196 GCA_036477035.1 Acidimicrobiia bacterium
TGGTGGAAGAAGATCGGGTGAGCGGCGCGCGCGTTCGAACCCCACAGGAGGATCAGGTCGGTCTCCTCGATCTCCTGATAGCTGCTGGTACCTCCACCCGCTCCGAATACGGTCGCCAGACCGACGACTGAAGGAGCGTGTCAGGTCCGGTTGCAGCTGTCGATGTTGTTGCTGGCTTGAACCGTGCGAGCAAACTTCTGTGCCACGTAATTGGTCTCGTTGGTCGCCTTGGAACAGCTGAACATTCCGAAGGCGTTGCCGCGGTGCGACGCAAATCCCGCTGCCGCCCTGTCGAGCGCTTCATCCCAGGTCGCGGTGCGAAGATCTCCGCCATCGCGCACCAGAGGTTCGGTCAGTCGTGCATACCGCTTGGCCATCATCACCTCCTCTCGTCTCTCCACGTCCGAGGCTAATCGGCTCGGTGAGGCTCGCGGAAGTGGTCTGAGACTGCCCTAACCTTTGGTCCATGACCGCAAAGATCCTGACAGGTAAAGAACCCGCCGCGGTGCAGCGAGCAGAGGTAGCGGGCCGCGTCGGTGGGTTGGCCGCCGACGGTATCAGCGTCGGCCTGGCCACACTCATGATCGGAAACGACGGGCCTTCTGCCGTCTACGTCGGGATGAAGCACAAGGCTGCGGTCAAGGCGGGCATCAAGTCGATCGACCGTCGACTGAGTGACGACGTCTCGCAGAGTGATGTCGACGCCGCAATCGACGAACTCAACGCTGATCCAGCCGTGAGCGGGTACATAGTTCAGCTACCTATTCCGGCACATCTCGACACCGATCGCACGATCCTGCGCATCGACCCGAACAAGGATGCTGACGGTCTCCACCCGGTCAACCTCGGCCGAATGTTGCTCGGACTGCCGGCGCCCCGTCCGGCGACCCCCAGTGGCATCCTCCGTTTGCTCGATCACTACGAAATCGACGCGTCCGGCAAGCATGTCGTCATCATCGGACGCTCCGGCCTGGTGGGGAGGCCGTTGTCCGTCATGCTGAGCCAGCGCCCGCACAACGCCACCGTGACCGTCGCCCATTCGGCCACCGAGGATCTGACCGAGTTGGCGAGATCGGCAGACATCTTGGTGGTGGCCGCCGGTAGTCCGGGCTTGGTGGGGGCCGACCATATAGGGCCCGGCACCGTGGTTATAGATGTGGGTACGACCAAGACGGATGCCGGCCTGGTCGGCGACGTCCGATTCGACGAAGTCGCCGAGATCGCCTCGGCCATCACCCCGGTCCCGGGCGGGATCGGCCCGATGACGATCGCCGGGTTGCTGGCCAACACGGTGATATTGGCGGAGTCAAACCAGGAGGAGACGCAGTGACACTTCCGAGCGACCTCGAGATCGCACGCGCCGCCACAGTGCGGCCGATCGCCGACGTGGCGCAAGAGTACGGGCTCGAATCCACCGATCTCATTCCTTTCGGCGCGACGAAGGCCAAGGTCCACCTCGACGTGTTGCGCCGAGTGGCAGACAACGCCACCGGCAAGTACGTAGACGTGACCGCGATTACCCCCACTCCGCTCGGAGAGGGAAAGACGACCACGACCGTGGGCCTCGTTCAAGGTCTGGGGGCTCTGGGTCACAAGGCGATTGCTTGCATTCGCCAACCGAGCATGGGGCCGACCTTTGGAATCAAGGGGGGAGCGGCCGGCGGCGGCTACAGCCAGATCATTCCGATGGATGAATTCAATCTCCACCTGACGGGCGACATCCATGCCATTTCAGTGGCACACAACCTTGTCGCCGCGGCCATCGACGCCCGCTGGTACCACGAAGGTCGGCTCACCGATGACGGACTGGCGGAGCTGGGACTTCGCCGATTGGCGATCGATCCCGACAAGATCAGCTGGAGGCGGGTTGTCGATGTCAACGATCGGGCACTACGTAACGCGGTAATCGGTCTGGGCGGGTCGGCGGACGGACGACCACGCGAGACCGGATACGACATTGCTGTCGCCAGCGAATTGATGGCGATCCTGGCACTCGTCGATGGCACCGATTACGCCTCAGCGTTGCGCAACCTACGCCAGCGTTGCGGCCGGGTGGTCATCGGCAGCTCCAAGTCGGGGGAACCCATAACCCTCGAGGACCTTGGTGTGGCGGGCGCCGTGACCGTACTGCTTCGTGAGGCGCTCCACCCGACGGTGATGCAGACGCTCGAGGGCCAACTCGCTTTCGTGCACACCGGACCGTTTGCCAACATCGCTCATGGCAACTCTTCGGTGCTGGCAGATCGCGTCGCCCTACAGATCGGCGATTACGTGGTGACAGAGTCCGGCTTTGGTGCCGACATGGGAATGGAGAAGTTCTTCGATATCAAATGCCGGGTATCCGGCCTAAAGCCCGATTGTGTCGTGCTGGTAGCGACCATCCGAGCTCTCAAGACACATGGCGGTGGGCCGCGGGTCGTCGCCGGGAGACCACTCGACCGGGCCTACACAGAGGAGAATCTCCCGCTGCTGCGGGCAGGTCTGAGCAATCTCGAGGCGCACATCACCAATGTCAAGCGATTTGGGGTGCCGGTCGTGGTCGCCGTCAACCATTTCGACACCGACACCGATGCCGAGGTCAAGCTGGTGATCGATGAGGCTCTCGGATTCGGGGCGTCGCATGCGGTCGTCACCAAGAACTGGGCCGAAGGTGGCACCGGAGCGGAGGGCCTCGCCGAAGCCGTCGTTGCTGCTTGCGAGGAGCCTTCCGAATTCTCGTTCCTGTATCCGTTGGAGCGTTCGATCAAGGAGAAGATCGAGACGATCGCCACCCAGGTATACAGAGCAGCCGAAGTCGAGTATTCGGCGCAGGCCGATCGTCAGATCGCCGCCTTCGAGAAATCAGGATTTGGCTACCTCCCGATTTGCATGGCGAAGACCCATCTGTCGATCAGCCACGATCCCAAGCTCAAAGGCGCGCCTTCGGGCTACACGCTTCCGGTTCGGGAGGTACGGGCGTCGGTGGGTGCGGGCTTTATCTCTCCGATACTGGGAACGATGCGCACCATGCCGGGCCTCGGTGCGACTCCGGCGTTCATGCAGGTGGATATCGACGAAGACGGCGAGGTGGTAGGGCTGTTCTGAGCGCTGACTCCTGACTCCCAACTTTCTGCCGTCAAACCTCATCTCGCCGGCTTAACTCCTCGCGAAGCGCTTCGGTGGAGTACCCCATGAGCTGAACGTCCCAGCCGTGCGA
>JAZGCP010000074.1:0-6989 GCA_036477035.1 Acidimicrobiia bacterium
GCCCCGGCACCTGCCCGGGTCTGGCTAATCCCCGGTTTGCGTTCGGTCGGGCCCAACCGGGGCACTTTGTGGCTGATGAACTCCGGCTTCGAGCAGATATCCGTCACCGTCAGCGAATTGACGGGAGCCGCTGCGGTGAACTCACAAGTCCTCGTCGAGCCGGGTACCCAAGTGGCCGTGCCGATCTCCGAGCCCGACGCGCTCGGCGTCCTCTTGGAGTCGAACGACCCGTTCACGGCAGCATGGTCGGTCGAAGGACCTTCCGGCGTTGCCTTTAGCGCCGGCCTCGCCGTCATCGATGAGTGAGTGGGTAATGCCGTCGGTTCTTACGGCTGCTGCAGTCGGTGTGATCCTCCTAGTCGCCCGTCTGGGTCACGGGCGTGAGCGGCGCAACGCGACGACTTCGCAACTGCGGCTCGACGATGTCGAGGGTTCGGTGTTGTTCTTTTCCGATGCTGGCTGCCGGCGCTGCGACCTCGTGCGTGATCGCTTGGAGTCCATCGGTGCAGATTTTGTTGAGATCGCCTTCAACCACGAGCCGGATCTTCAGAGGGCCATCGGTGTGACGGGTGTTCCTCTCCTGGTGATCCGCGACGAAGGTGGCACGATCGTGGGGCGAATTGCCGGGGTGGCGTCGGCCAAACGGATCGGTCGGGTGCTGGCGCGATCGCGCCGACTGCGAGAGAGCGAAGATGTGGATGGGCGTCATTAATCACAGCCATGTGATTAACCTGGTCCCATGACAGAGTTCTGCGTTCGCTGTTCTGCTCCCGCCGGGATCACGATGTCCTTTGCATATGCTGATCGGGCCGTGTGGCTCGACGACCTGGTTGAACCCGTCATCCCCGGTTCGGCATACGCGATGTGCGAGAAGCACGCCGGACGGCTCACACCGCCGGTTGGCTGGACGTTGGTGGATCGACGCACTGCGGCACGCCCGCTGTTCGTATCCCTCGAAGTTGCTTAAGTGCCCCGACCAGCGGCATTCGCCGGGTTCAGGATGTACGACGCAGCGCCACCCGCAGGGTGGCACCTTCATGCGGAGGCGTTCGAGGCCGAGCAGGACTCGAACGCCTTAGCTTTTCCTGACACCTCTGGCTGTGTCCTCGTCCTCGAATGCACGGACTAGTGCGCCTTCGTCCGAGGTCCTTGCCAGAGCCACCTCTGCCTCGCCCTGAACGTCACCAACGCCGCCGGCCAGGGCACTAGTGATGCCGATCGACCGGGACGTCTTAGAGGCCGTTCGGGAGATGGATGAGCATGATCTGCGGCGTCTACTGATCTTGGCCAGGGCTCGGCTTGAGAATCGAGGATTCTCTTTCGAAGGGGCCTCCGGCCCGAAAGTCAATCTCCGTAAGCAGTGGGTCCGGTGTGGCAAGGAAGCCTGCTCCAAGTGTCCACATGGACCCTATTGGTACGCCTTCTGGAGCGAGGACGGTCGGAGGCGCTCCCGGTACGTCGGGAAACTCGATGAAGAATCAGTCAATCCGGTAGGGATCGGTGCCGAATCTGCCCGGAGTGGAGAATGAGGAGGAAGGTATGAGTCGTAGGCGTGAACCGTCGACGATCAAGTGCTCCGAGTGCGGGGCGTCTGACGCCATCCAGATCGAGATCACTCTCCCGGATCAAACCGATGTGACCTTCAACTCTTGCCATCGGTGTGAGCACCGGTGGTGGAAGTCAGGTGCGAAGGTGCTCGACCTGACGACCGTGCTGGAGAAGGCTCGGCGGCGCTGAAACCATTCCGGGGGCAGCAGCGTTAGCCTGCTGAAACCGTGACTGACTCGAGTCAGGCGCTAGCGCGCCGCATCGATATCGATAGCCCTTGGGTTCGCTATGCCGTGCCCGTGCTCCTCACTCTGGGGGCGCTGCTGGCGTTCGGGTTCATGCGACCCGACCGTCTGTTCCTGGCGAATACGCCCGCAGGCGGTGACATGGGAGCCCACGTGCTGGTGCCTGCGTACATCCGCGATACTTTGTTGCCGAGTGGCCGTCTGCTGGGTTGGAGCAACGATTGGTACGCCGGATTCCCCGTGCTGTACTTCTACTTTCCGTTACCGGCGTTCACAATTGTGTTGCTCGATGTGTTCGTTCCCTATGGAGTTGCCTTCAAGCTGGTGACCGTTGCGGGCTTGGTGGCACTGCCGTTCGCTGCCTATGTATTTGCCAGGGGTATGGGGTTGGCGAAGTCGGTGTCGGTGGTGGCGGGCATTGCGGGCGGGACTTTCGTGTTCATGGAGTCGTTCTCGATCTTCGGTGCCAATACTCTGTCGACGCTCGCCGGCGAGTACTCGTTCTCCTGGTCGTTCGCCTTGTCATTCGCCTACCTCGGTCTGCTCATGAAGAACGTGCGTGACGGGCGGGGGTTTACCGTGTCTACGGGCGTGTTGCTGGCCCTCACCGCGCTCACCCACCTCATCACGACCGTTGTAATTATTCTCGTGTCCCTTCCGCTGCTGTTCAAGCGACGCGGACCGACGGCGCTCACCGGGAGCTGGCTCGTCGGGTTCGGTATTGCTGCCTTCTGGGCACTGCCGCTCTTGGCGACGGTGTCTTATACGACCGACATGAGATGGTTCCCGGTCACGGGGTTCGAGGCCGTCTTCCCGCGGGAGCTGTGGCCGGTGTTGGTGCTCGCCGGGGCCGGGCTGGCGTATTCGATTTGGCGGCGGGCGACTCTGGGGCCCGTCTTGGCGCTGCTGGTGTTGCCGGTTGCCGGTTACTTCGTCATCCAATATGTCGACTTTCGCAAGCTGTACAACGCCAGGCTGCTCCCGTTCTGGTTTTTCACGGTGTTCCTGCTTGCCGGTATCGCCGTCGGCGCCGTTGCCAAGTCGATCTCACAGCGGGTCCGTGGTGGACCGAAGGTGCGGTGGGTGGCGGCCGCGGTGGGGGTGGTCTTCTTCTTGACAGTGGCAGGGCTTGGTGTCGACAAGGCCCCGAAGTGGGCGAGCTGGAATTTCAGCGGCTACGAGGCCAAGGCTGCGTACGCATTTGGCGAGGATGGCAAGCGAATCCTCCAGACGGACTATTGGGCGGAGTATTCGGGTCTGATGATCACGCTCGACTCCTTGCCGGAGGGCAGGGTGATGTGGGAGGCCAACAGCGACCTCAACAGATACGGAACCCCGATGGCGCTGATGCTCACCGGATACTGGGCCGAGGGCCACCCCTCGATGGAGGGTCTGCTCTTTGAGTCGTCGTTGACGACGCCGTTTCATTTCATCAACGCATCCGAAGTGAGTCAGCGCCCTTCGAATCCCATCCCGGGTCTTCCGTACTCAGGCATGAACTTCGAGCGCGCCGTCAAACACCTGGCGGTGTACGACGTCGAGTACTACGTGTCGTTCACCGAGTCGGCAACCCAGGCTGCCCACGCGTTCGGCCTCGACGTTGCCGCAGTTTCTGAGCCATTTACGGTGTTCCGCCTTCCGACGGCCTCTCTGGTCGATATCGCGTCATATGAGCCGGCAGTTTGGGACGGTGCGGCCACGTTCTTTGAGGCTGCGATCGACTGGTACGACGACGTCGAGGGCCTGGATCGCTGGATCGTCGAGGATGGGCCTGCTGCGTGGCGTCGGATCGATGACGTGTCGCTTCGAAGCCGCGAGGAGATCACGACCTCCGGGGTGGTGACCGATATCGTTCTGGAAGATCATCGGATCTCGTTCTCGACGACCGCGGTGGGGGTGCCTCACCTGGTAAAGGTCTCATGGTTTCCCAACTGGACCGCCTCCGGCGCCGACGGACCATATCGTGCGACCCCGTCCCTGATGATCGTTGTGCCGACTCAGCGGGATGTGGTCATCGACTTCAAGGAACGACTCCCGGAGACGGCCGGAAAGGTGATCTCGGCGGCGACGATTCTCGGATTGGGCACGGTTGCCTTCATCCGGCGGAGGGGTCGGAATTCGGTAGCCAGTAGCCAGTAGCCAGTAGCCAGTACCCGCCTTCCGTACTGGATACTGGATACTGGATACGAGCTCGGGCGCGACGTGTCCTGGCTTCCGCAGGGGCCTCACTCAGCAGACTGGTGCCGAGCCTCTCTTCGCAGCGAGCGTCGGATTCGCCACAGGCCCACCAGAGTCCGCGGGATTCGTTTGACGAAGGAGGACCGCGCGGTCCGGAGCTCTTCGACCGTGGCCGGAACTTCGGCGATGCGATGACCGGCCCGCTCGGCACGGATCACGAGTTCGGTGTCGAACAGATCCTTGGTGGACTCGACCGCCGGTACCAGTTCTTCGACGACGGACCGTCGAATCATCTTCATGCCGTGGGTGTCCGTCACTTCGGATCGAAAGAGCACTCTGAGCACTATGTTGAAGCCCCAGGTGCCCAGCCGGCGCAGAAGGGATCGCCTGTCGTCTGATCCGGCGACCCGCTTCGACGCGAGCACGATGTCGGCGGAATCCTTGGCTCGAAGACCCGACCTGATGAAGTCGGCCGAGAAGTAGTCGATGTCGAAGTTGACGATCCAGGCGCCCTTTGCCTGCAGAAAACCGGCTCGCATCGCGGCTCCGTAGTCCGCTTCGGGGAGTCTGATTATCCTCACCCGATCGTCGGTGTCGCCGATTCGGGCGACGATCTCAGCGGTCGCATCGGTCGATCCGTTTTCGGCGATGATGACCTCGAAGGCCACGCCCAACGACTCCATCGATGCAATGAGACGAGGCAGGGCAGAGTCGATGAACCCCGCCTCATTGTGGACGGGGATTATTGCGCTGACGGCGGGAGTCGGAAGCATCGGCTGGCGGAGTCTAGGGACGGGCGGTGCCCCGTAGAATGACGCATCCATGGACCTCGATGCCATCTTCAAGGCCTACGACGTGCGCGGAGTGGTGCCTGCCGAAATAGACGAGGAAGCCGCTCGTCGCATCGGGTATGCGTTTGCCCGGTTTGCCTCAGCGGATCGGATCGTTATCGGGAGGGATGCTCGGATGTCGTCACCGGTGTTGGGGGCAGCTCTCAGCGACGGAATTCGATCGGCCGGAGTCGATGTCAGCGACTTCGGCATGATCACCACCGACATGGCGTATTTCGGCTCCGGGCACTTCGATCTCCCCGGAGCGATGATCACCGCATCGCACAACCCCAAAGGCCACAACGGAATAAAACTCTGTCTTGCCGGTGCGGCTCCAGTCGGTGTCGACAGCGGCCTCATCGAGGTTCGGGAGTTGGCGGAGAGTGAGCCCCCCTCAGATCTCACGGGCACGTACCGGGCGGACGACATTCTCGACCTATACGTAGACCACGTCCTGAGGGTGGCCGGAGCCGCAGCCATCGGTGATCTCAGGGTGGTGGTCGATGGAGGAAATGGGGTTGCCGGCGTTGCCATCCCGTCCATCTTCGACCGGATTGCACCCGAGGTCATCGGCCTCTTCCTCGATCCTGATGGGACGTTCCCCAACCACCACCCGGACCCGTTGCGGCCGGAGAATCTGGTTGATATCAGGGCCCTGATGGAATGGGAAAGTCCCGATATGGGCGTTGCTTTCGACGGGGACGCCGACCGTGCGTTTTTCATTGATGATGCTGGTGTGCCGGTTCCGGGAAGCACGATCACGGCCATGGTCGCCAAGTGGTTCCTCGCAGGAGAATCCGGTGTGAGCATCGTCCACAATCTGATCTGCTCGAAAGCAGTACCCGAAACGATCCTCGCCGCCGGAGGCACACCGGTGCGAACGAGGGTCGGCCACTCCTACATCAAGCAGGTTATGAAGGACACCGGGGCAGTCTTCGGAGGCGAGCACAGCGGGCACTACTACTTCAAGGACAATTTCAACGCGGACTCTGGAATCCTTGCCATGCTGATACTGATGCGGATCGTCACCGAATCGGAGCGTCCCCTGTCGGAGCTCCGCGGCGAATTCGAGCCTTACGCTCAATCAGGTGAGATCAACATGGTCGTGGCTGATCCGGGCGTCGAGATCGATCGGGTCGCCGATGTTTTCAAAGGCGAGGATCGATTGGATGGTCTCACCGTCGACGTTGGCGACGGATGGTTCAACCTGCGGCCCTCGAATACCGAGGCGGTTCTTCGACTGAACGTCGAGGCTCCAGATGCGAAGGCAGTACACAAACTTGCGGCCCAGGTGCGGTCCCACATCGAGGAGGTCGGCAATGGCAGTTCCTGATGAGCTGATGGAAATCCTGCGCTGCATCGAATGCTATTCGCCGCTGGATCAGCGAGAAGCCGAACTGGTTTGCCGGGAGTGTGGACTCCACTTCCCCGTCGAGGGCGACATTGCGGTGATGCTTCCTGAGTCCTCGTACCGCCCCGAGGAGTCTTAGGAAATTAGACCAAGCCGTCGCACGCGCGCGTTCCCATTGGAACCGTTTGGTATCGCCGCACCCTTCGAGGTGGCGCTGTTGGCGGGCGGTCTTCATTCGAGGCCGGAGTCATGTGTACCGTGGCGAGGTGCCGGAAAAGTCGGGAGCGTGATGGACTGGCGAGAGCGGATCATCGAGGATCAAAGGCCGTGGGGGCGCTTCAGGCGCTACACCCTCAATGAGGTTTCGACGGTCAAGATCATCACGGTCCTGCCGGGACAGAGTCTGAGCGAACAGCGGCACCAGCGGCGTCAGGAGCTGTGGGTCGCCTTGGATGACGGGGTTGAGGTTCACATCGGAGGCACGGCCACCGTCGCCGCCAAAGGTGACGAGTTCTTCATTCCGACGGGAGAAACCCATCGCTTGACGTGTGTCGGTGAAGCCCCGGCTCGAATCCTCGAGGTCGCATTCGGCGAATTCGACGAGTCGGACATCGAGCGGCTTTCGGACGATTACGGGCGGGTGGACTAAGAGGGCGCGCCGGTAGGCGCGGACTCGGTGGCGTGGGGTTGGGGCCCCGGGCCACGCCGCGATGAGCCTTATGGCGAAGAGCCATAGGTGCAGAGGTCGCGCCGATAGGCGCGTCGATCGATTCACGCCGCGGCATGGGTACCATTGCCCGTTCTTCCAGCAGTGATCGGGATCCTGTCCCGGCGCCC